>JBAZMN010000006.1:0-15827 GCA_041649735.1 Opitutaceae bacterium
GCCTACGTGCCGGGCATCTGCGGCATTTTTCCGCCCACGCGGCTGCTGCAGCGCGAGGAGATTAATCCCAAGAAGCTCGCCGAGCCGGACTACCTGCCCACGCTGCTGGCCAACCAGTACAAGATTTCCGCCGAGCAATGGCGCCTCGTCCTTGTCAGCCCCTTCGACGGCTATCCCTTCGATGACGACCATCCGCCGATCAAGGAGGTGCTCCTGTGTGGCGAGGCCACCGCGGAGTTGCAGGCGGCCCAGCGCCGGTTCCTCGATCTCGGGGTGCATCCGCGGCGCATGGAAATCTCGTCGCTGCCGGTCCTGGGCGGCGTGCAAAGCTACCAGGCCCTGAATGCAGATTCCCAGCCGGCCGCCGTGGTCGAGATTGATCTCCTGCGCACCTATGTCTTTATCCTCGGCAAGAACGGCGTCCACACGCCCGCGCCGATCGAGTTCGGCTTCAACGCCCTCGTCGAGACCGCGCGCCGGGAGCTGGGCATCGAGGACGAGGCGGCGGCCCGGGCCCGCCTGTTTGCCGGCGACGCCGACCTCGTGATGCGGGCGCCCCGTCTCCTCCGCCAGCTGGTGCGCAATCTCAAGCCGGCCATCGACTACTTCGAGCTGCAGACCGGCCAGCGGGTGAACGACCTCTATTGCACCTTCCTGCCGCCCGACCTCACGTGGCTGGCCCAGACGCTCGCCGCCTCCATCGAAATGCAGGTGCTGCCGGTGGATTGCGCGGCGTGGCTCAAGGCCCTCAACATCACCTGCAGCGACGATCTTTCCGCCCGCCTCGCCCCGCACTGGCTGAGCCTCTTCAGCCTGATCGCCCGGCTCGGCCCGGCCGCCCATGGCAAGAAAACCGACTGAGTTTGACCTGGAGCCGAACTGGCACCTCGACTACCGCGACATCACGACCCTGCCCGAGGATCGTGTGGTGCGGGTGCGTTTTCTTGTCAACACCTGCGCCGGCGCGCTGGTGCTCATCCTCGTCACCATTGTCGGCTGGCAGCTGCTCGTGCGGCGGGACATTGCCGCCCAGCTCCGCTTCTGGGACGAGAAGATCTCCCTGCACCGGCACGATCACGACGAGCTGCAGCTGACGCTGCGCGACTACATGAACGAGGCGGGCAGGATCAAGGACGCCTATGACCTCATCCATGCGCCGTTTATTGCCTCCGAGTTCGTGCTCAGCATCGGCCGCACGGTCCCCGACCGCATGACCGTCGACATGATCGGCTATGCCGACGGGAGCGTCACCATCCGCGGCAGCCTGGCCGAGCCGCCCGAACGCGCCAGCCGCGTGCTCGGCCGCTACATCGAAACCCTGCGCACGGATCCGCAGATCAACGCGCTGTTCGATGACATCTCCGCGCCCAGTCTCGACCGCTCGAGACAGGAAGACCTGTTCAACTTCGAGATCGTCCTCAAACCCCGCCGACCCGCGCCATGAACAACAAGCTCCTGGCCCAGCTCGGCCAACTGGCACAGCGCTACCCGTTCTGCACGGCGTGCATCGTCCTGTCGCTCCTGCTCGCCGGGGCGAGCCAGTGGCTGCGGCTCGACACCGGCGAGCTCGAAACCCGGCAGCACGACCGGGCCGCCGAGGGCGACCGGATGCTCAAGATCATCGCCCGCGGCTCCCAGCTGCGCGCGGAACTCGCCACCGTGCACGCGGCTTCGCAGCGCATCACGGAGAACCTGGTCGTGGAGAAAAACATCCCCGAGAACTTCTGGTACTTCTACAAGATCGAGCAGGACACGCAGGTGAAGCTGACGGAGCTGCTGCAGCGGCCCGCCCTGCTCCAGGACGCCGGCGCCACCACCACCTACAAACGCGTGCCGTTCTCCCTCAAGCTCGCCGGTCCGTTCCGCGCGGTCATCGCCTACCTGCAGCGCGTGGAATCCGGACCGCGCTTCGGCCGCATCGATGGATTCCAGCTGCAGCGGCAGGATCCCACGACCGACAAGCTCGTTCTTCAACTCGACGTCGAACTGCTCGGCTTTCCATGATTTTTCGCCTCCTCATCATTGTCCTGGGTCTGCTCTGCCTGCCGGCCCTGCGCGCGGCCGACTCCGCCGCGTCCGAGTCCAGCAATTTTGAAAAAACCCGCGCGCAGATCGACGCCCTGTTTCACAAGCGGGACACCCCCGCGCTCCTGCCGCCCGTCCTGCGCAATCCATTCAGCCGCCCCAATGAACGCATGCCTGCGGGCAGCGACGCCCCCGGCGCGGGTGATTCCTCCAAAGGGACCGCTCTTTCGGACCGGGAACTGCTCGAACGGCTGGCCACGGCCGTCCAGGTGCGCGGGATCCTCGAGACCGGCGGACACCCCGCCATCATCATCGGCAAGCGACCGTTCGATGAGGGCGACACGCTGTCGATCAACTACGGGGCGACCACGATCGAGATCAAAATCACCCGCATCACGAACGATACGTTCACCCTCGCCTACAAGGACGCCGAACTGACCCTGCGCCTGCCGCGGTAGGACGCGGATCACGCCCAGTTGTAGGAGCGAGTTTACTCGCGATTCCGGACAAGGATCGCCTGCAAGCAGGCTCCTACGGTTGCCTCCGTTTCCTCCTGTGAAAACAAATCAGCTGGTTCCTACTTGCCAGCGGCGCCGGCCTGGCTGAGGCGCGCGATCACGACCGGCAGCAGCGCGTGCTCGGCCGCATGGATCCTGGCCTCCAGCGCCTCCGGCGTGTCGCCCGGCTCGATCCGCACCGCCGTCTGGTCGAGGATGGGGCCGCCGTCCACCTCCGACGTCACATAGTGCACCGTGCAGCCGGTTACCTTCACCCCCCGCCGCCAGGCCTGGCCGATGGCATCGAGCCCCGGGAAGCTGGGCAGCAGGCTGGGATGAAGATTGATGATCGTCCGCGGAAAGGCCTCGAGCAGGCGTGGTTTTAAAATGCGCATGAAGCCCGCCAGGACGATGAGCTGCGGCTCGCAGGCCCGCAGGGTGTCGAGGTAGCGGGTCTCGCCGGCCTCGTCGAACTTGGTTTTGAACGGACCGGGATCGAGAAACCGCGCGGGCACGCCAAACCGGGCCCCCAGCTCCAGGATGTGCGCGTCGGGACGGTCGGCAATGATCTGCACCACCCGGGCCCGGCCGAGCCGGTTCTCCCGCTGGGCCTGGAGGATGGCCTCGGCATTGCTGCCCCGGCCGGAGCCTAAAACAACCACTCTCATCGCGTCCGTTCTCCGGCGACGGTCAGCGGTTGCGGGTGTGTCACATCCACGGCAGGAGGTCCTCTAGAAGTTATCTCAAAACCGGCGAACGAATCGTAGGGGCGCAGACTTGCTGCGCCCCTCTCGGAGGGCGCGACAAGATCGCGCCCCTACCAATGCCTGATGATTCATCTCTGTTTCAAATTTTGGGATAGCCCCCGGTCAGAAAAACTTCTTGGCCTTTTCGAAAAAGCTTCGTCCCACCGGTTCGTCGGCATCGCCGCTGGCGACGGCGAAGTCCTCCAGCTTCCGGCGCTGCTCGGCCGTGAGATGGACGGGCACCTCCACCTGCACCCGCACCAGCTGGTCGCCGGGATGGCTGGAGCGCAGCGCGGGCAGGCCGCGGCCCTTGAGCCGGAAGGTCGTGCCCGTCGGCGTGCCCGGCGGGATCTTGAGCGACGCCTTGCCGGACAGCGTGGGCACCTCGATGGTGCCGCCAAGCGCCGCCAGCGTGAATTTGATCGGGATTTCGCAGAACAGGTCGTCCCCCTGCCGCTCGAAGATCTCGTGCTCCTTGACGTGGATGACAAGATAGAGATCGCCCGGCCGGCCGCCATACACCCCCGCCTCGCCGTTGCCGGCGGAACGCAGCTTGGAGCCCGTGTCGACCCCGGGAGGGATGCGCACATTGATCTTGGCCGTCCGGTTGACCCGCCCCTCCCCGCGGCATTCCCGGCACGGCTTTTCGATGCGCGTGCCGGCGCCATGGCAGGCCGGACAGACCTGGCGGACCGTGAAAAATCCGCGCGAAGTGGTGACCTGGCCGGCGCCGCGGCAGGTCGGGCAGGTCACGCGCTTCGAGCCCGGTTCCGCGCCGGAACCGCCGCAATGATCGCACGGGGCCAGCTTGCGAAACGAAATCTCCTTCTCCACGCCGCGGGCGGCCTCCTCGAGCGTGATTTCAATGTCGTAGCGCAGATCGGAGCCGTCGTGCGACCCGTCGCCGCCGCTGCCGCCGAAAAACTCCTCGAAGATGCTGCCCCCGCCGCCACCGCTGAAGACCTCGCGGAAAATGTCGAACGGATCGTGAAAACCGCCGGCCGGTCCGCCGGGGCCCCGCGGCCCGGCGCCCCCTTGCGAGAACGCCGCATGCCCGTAGCGGTCGTAAGCGGCGCGCTTGTCGGCGTCCTTGAGCACCTCGTAGGCCTCGGAGACCTTCTTGAACATTTCCTCGGCCTGCTTGTTGCCGGGGTTCTTGTCAGGATGGTACTGGACCGCCTTCTTGCGGTAAGCCTTCTTGATCTCCTCCTCCGAGGCGTCCCGTCCCACGCCGAGCAGTTCGTAATAGTCTTCCTTGGCCATGATGCGAGTAAGTGGTGAGCCGGCCGGCCGGCGGTTTGTGATCGTCTGCCGCCATCAGCCCGGTGGGACCGGCGGCGGGCGTTTCAACCTTTCGCCTCCTTCGCCGGTCCGCTGGAAAGGATCACACTGGCCGGCCGCAACAGCCGGCCGTGGAGGGTGTAGCCGATGCGCGCCACGAGCAGCACGTGTTCCTCCGGCACCTCGGAACTCGGCTGATGGGAAATCGATTCGTGCAGGTGCGGGTCGAATTTCTGCCCCAGCGGATTCACCTCCTTCAAGCCGTGGCGCCCGAGCACCTCCCGGAGCTGTTCCAGCACCATCGCGACCCCGTCGGCGATGGTCCGGGTATCGGTCTGCTGGCGCGCGGCCGCGAGGCCGAGCTGCAGGTTGTCGAGCACGGGCAGCAGATGTTGCAGCAGGTTCGTGGCGGCAAACTGCCGCAGCTCCTCCTTCTCCCGGGTGGCGCGCCGGCGGTGGTTTTCAAGGTCGGCCACCGCGCGCAGATAGCGGTCATAGTTGCCCGCCGCCTCCTTTTTCGCCGCCGCGAGCTGTTCCTCCAGCGGGGGCGGGGCCGGGTCGGCGGGCGGAACGGTTCCGGCCGCCGCCGCCGGGCCGTTCGCGGCGGGGGCGGCGTCCGGGCCGGACTTGACGGGCGTATCCTGTGATTGGGAGGAAGGCATGGAAACCGGTGAGTAAACTAGCGCTTCAGCGTTTTCTCAAGCGCGTCGAAAAACCCTTTCACAGCTTCGCCGGTCTTGCGACCTGTTTCCTCGACCGCCGCCCCGGCCGTGCGCAGCGCCTGGCCGGCTTCGGGCAGGATGCCGCCGATGGCGCCGGCCACCGGCGAGAGGATGTCGCCCAGCGGCACCGCCAGCTGCCGCGCGCTCGTGACGTTCTCGTAGGCATGGTTGAAGTTGAGATTGAACTCGCGCACGTCCGGCCGGCGCCGCGAGTAATCGGCAATCACCAGCCGGTCGAGGCGCACCTGCAGGCGCTTGATCAAAAACTCCCGTTCCTCCGGTTTCGTCCCCGGCGGCGGCCCAGCCGCCGGCCCGAGCAGACCGGCCTGGAAGACCCGGGTGTTGATCAGGCCATGCGCATCCTTCACCAGACAGACAAGGGCCACATCGATGACGGCGTCGTCGATCACCGGCCGCCGGCTGAAGAGGGAAAACAAGCGCGCCCGGGCGCGGAACTCGCGCAGCTCGACAAAATCCTTCCGCGGGAAGGACGGCGGGTTGGTGACGACCAGTCCATGGATCTCCAGGTCCGCGGTGAAGGGGTTGGCGTAGAGCGACTGGATTTCGATGCCGAAACCCGTGCGGGCGCGCACCAGCCGCGCCACCGCCTCCGGCAGGAGGCACATCCATGCCAGCGCCACCCCGGCGCCGAACAGGGCGAGAAAAAACAGCAGCTTGAACCCGATGCCCCCGCGCTGCGAAGCGGCCTGTGTCGGCAAGGTGTGCATGGCGGCTCAGGCGAAATTGTCCGTCACGAGCAGCAGGCTGTCTTCGACGGCCGTGAACGTAAACGCACCGGCGAACGGCAGCAGGACATTCTCGCTCCGTTCCAGCACGCCGTCGATGGCGGACTCCCGCAGCCGACCGGTGACCACGTGCAGCAGCCGTGGTTGCTCGCCGGCGGCGAAAGCGAGCCGGGTGCCGCGGGACAGCGGCACGCGCCGGATGCGAAATTCGGGGCAATCGGCCAGCACGGCCGGTGCGGCGGCGGCCCGCAGCGGCACCGGTTCGGGCTGATCCCAGAGGATCGAGGCCAGCGCTTCACGCACATGGAGCGGGCGGGGTTTGCCGTCCAGCCCCACCCGACCCCAGTCGTAGACGCGGTAGGTCGTGTCGGAATTCTGCTGGATCTCGAGGATGAGACTGCCGGCATCGATGGCATGCACGGTGCCGCTGCGCACGAGGATCGAATCCCCCGCCGCCACCGGGAAACGGTTGACGCATGTCTCCAGCGTGCCTTCGGCCAGCGCGCGCTCAAACCGGACGCGCGACACCCCCTGCTTCAGCCCCACAATCAGCGCCGCTCCCGGCGCAGCCCCGGCAATAAACCAATTCTCAGTCTTCGGCTCGCCGCCCAACGCCGGCGCCTGGTCCGCCGGCGGGTGCACCTGCAGGCTGAGGCGTTCGCGGCAATCGAGCCATTTCACCAGAATCGGGAACGGCCGTGCCGCCGGCCATCGCGGCCCCATCACTTCCGGACCGTGATTTTCGATCACCTGGCGCAGCGACCGTCCGGCGTGGATTCCACCGCGCACCACCGATTGCGCTTCCGCGCGATCAACGACCTCCCAGCTCTCTCCAATCACCCGCCCGGGCGCCAGCCGGCGGCCGAACGCGGTGGCGAGAGCCCGGCCGCCCCAGACGCGCTCCTGATAGATGGAATCGAATTGCAAGATCTGCATGCTGTGTTGCTTATGAGTTAATCGTGAAAATGTGCGCCGGTTGTTTACATTGACCGGCCGGATCGGTAGCGTGGACTTTCAACCGGAGTTTCGTCGTTACACAAATGCGCAAGTCGGAGACTTCAAACTCAAAGAACGTACCGTCGTTCGAGGGCCCGCGCTACCGGCCGAAATGGCTGGCGGCCAGCATCTGCTTCCTGATCGGTTCCTGGATCGGCGTGACCCTGCTCGATTACGATCCCCGGCAAAGCCATGAATACCAGATCGGCGGACAGAGCGCGTGGGAAGGCGGAAAGTGGGTCATCCATAACCTGGCCGCGCCCCCACCCAATCTCGGCGGCGGCTGGGGGGCGGATATTGCCTGGTGGACCCTGCATCTGGTGGGGCTGAGCACCTGGCTGGTGCCGGTTTTTCTCCTCTGGTTTGCCTGGGTGGCGGTGCGCAATGCGCGGCGCCTCGTGCTCACCCGCTTTGTCGCGATGATCCTCTGCGTCATCACCGAGTCCGGACTCCTGGCCATGCTGGAGAGCTTCAAGAACAGCGAGTATTTCACCTGCGGGCTCGGCGGGCTGGTCGGACAGCGGCTCTACACCCACTTGCTCAAGGAAACGGTTGGCGTGGTCGGGGCGGGTTTGCTGCTGGGCACCGTTTTCGCCCTGACCCTGGCGTTCATCTTCACCCGCGACATCGGCACCGAACTGGAGCGCATGCTGGCGTCGGTGCAGGCCTGGCGGACCCAGCGGAGACAACGCGCGGCGGAGCGGGCCGAACAAAAACGGAAGGACAAGGAGTCCGCGGTCAAGGCCGCCACGGCCAAGCAGGCGGCGGTCGCACTGGCTCCGCCGACGCCGAGCAAGAAGACCCTCATCATTCCCAAGACCAAGGAGGAGATCGCCCAGGAAGCCGCGACGGCGAAAATTTTCGGTTCAACTCCGGCCGAGCCGGTGAAACCCGCCTCGCGATCACCCCTGCCCCAGACGGCGGCCGGGGAGCCGGCCTCCGCCAAGGCGGCGCCGGTGGCGGTCGGCAAGCTCAACATTGTCAAACCCGAGGAGACCAAGAAGGCCAAAAGCAACCTCCTCGCCCGGTCCGATGAGAACTACCAGTTTCCGCCGCTTTCGCTGCTGCGCGAACCGGCCAAGCTCGATGTCACCTCCAGCGAGGAGGAGCACCGGCAAAACGCCGAGAACCTGCTGCGCATCCTGGCCGAATTCGGCGTCGAAGTGACGCTGGGCGAAATCCATGTCGGACCGGTCATCACCCGTTACGAGGTGATCCCCGCCGCCGGCGTGCGCGTGGAAAAAATCGCCGGGCTCGACAAGAACATCGCCCTCGGCATGCGCGCGCAGTCCGTCCGCATCATGGCGCCCATCCCCGGCAAGGCCGCCGTCGGCGTCGAGGTGCCCAACCAGAAGCGGATGGAGGTCGGCCTGCGGGAGATCATCGAATCGGAGGACTGGGCCGGCGCCAAGGCGGACCTGCCGATCGCGCTGGGCAAGGACGTCAGCGGCCGGCCGCTCGTCTCCGATCTGGCCAAGATGCCCCACCTGCTCATCGCCGGTGCCACCGGTTCCGGCAAGTCGGTCTGCATCAATGCCATCATCTCCTCCGTCCTCTATCACGCCAGCCCGCGCGACGTGCGGCTGCTCATGATCGATCCGAAGATCGTCGAGTTGAAGATCTTCAACGTCCTGCCGCACATGCTCATCCCGGTGGTTACCGAGGCGAAGAAGGTGCCCGCCGCGCTCAAGTGGCTGCTCCGGGAGATGGAGATGCGCTACCAGATCTTTGCCAAGGTCGGCGTGCGCAACATCAGCAGCTTCAACAATCGCAAGAAACCGGCCAAGGACGCCGCGCCGCCGTCCGAAACCCAGACCACGCTCGACGTCGCCGCGCCGCCGCCCGACATCGAGGTGCCCGACCATCTGCACTACATCATTGCCATCATCGACGAGCTGGCCGACCTCATGATGGTCGCGCCGGCCGAGATCGAGACTTCAGTGGCACGCCTCGCACAGCTGGCCCGCGCCACCGGCATCCATATCATCATCGCCACCCAGCGTCCGTCGGTGAACGTCATCACCGGCGTCATCAAGGCCAACCTGCCCTCGCGCATCGCCTTCCAGGTCGCCTCGCAGGTGGATTCGCGCACCATCATCGACACCAAGGGGGCCGAGACGCTCATCGGCCGTGGCGACATGCTGTTTTCCCCGCCCGGCTCCTCCAAACTGGTGCGGGCCCAGGGCGCACTGGTCTCCGACGAGGAAATCGGCAAGCTCCTCGAATTTATCCAGCGCAACGGCCCGCCGGCCTACGTCCAGGAAGTGCAGGCCCACATCGATCGCGCCGCCAGCGAAGACGATGAGGAGAACGACGAAGGCGGGGACGACGAGGGCGAAATGGGCGACGACGAGGAGCTGTTCAAGCAGGCGGTCGAGGTCCTCAAGGCTTCGCGCCGGGCCTCCACCTCGATGCTCCAGCGCCGCCTGCGCATCGGTTACAACCGCGCCGCCCGTGTCATGGAGCTGATGGAGGAGAAGGGCCTGGTCGGCCCCGAAAACGGCGCCCAGCCGCGCGAAATTCTGGTGGATCTGGACAAACTCTGAGCGCGGCCATCCCCGCCGCAGCCTGCTCACGGTCCGCCCGACGGCCTGGATTTCGGGCCGCGCTGCAAAATCCGCCTTCCCATCCTCCGCAAAATTGCATAACTGACTGTCATGCAGACCATCGGCGAGCGACTTGAGGAAGCCCGCAAACGCAAGGGGATTTCCATCCGGGAAGCGGCGGAGGCGACCAAGATCCGCAGTGATTACCTGCACAAGCTCGAAAGCAACAGTTTCGACCTCAACCTGCCCGAGATCTACATCCGCGGTTTTCTGCGCAACTATGCCGTTTATCTGAAGCTCAACCCCGACAAGCTGCTCGTCGATTACAAGACCCTCGCGCCCAATGAAGGCCGCGGCTCCCGGCGCGAGAACCGGGAAATCTATGGCCGCATGGATCTCGGACAAAATGCCCGCCAGAACACCGAGGCCCCGCCGGCAGCGGCCGACGCGGAAGCACCCGCCGCCACCCCGGCGCCCGCGCGCCCCAGTTATCCGGCTGCGACCGGCACCGCGCCAATCGATCCGGCGCTACTCGTCAAGGGCGGGATCGCCCTGATCGCGCTGGTCCTCGTCGTCGCCATCATCTTCGGCATCAAGGCCATCTCCGGGGGTCCGGCCAAGCCCGTCACTGAAATCAAGGCGGCGGCCCAGCAGACCATCACCCTCATCGCACGGGATACGGTGCGCGTGAAATTGGTGCAGGAGTTGGACGGGACCGAATTATTCCAGGGCACCCTGATCAAGGGCGAATCCCGCAACTTTCCCAAGCGCGGCTCCCTGTTGCTGACCGCCACGGCGCTGGAAAATGTCGAGATCGAGATCAACGGCAAACGCCAGGCCAACCCCTATTCGGGCTACAACCGCGTGCAGATTCCGTAGGCGTGCCGTTTCGCGAGGGTTCGCGCATCCCATTCACGCCTGGAGGCAGGGCGCTCTGCTGGACAGCAGAGCCGGGCCCGCCGAGAAACATGGACGGCCCGGCGGTCCGTCTCCGCCCGTCAGGCGCTTTTGCGAACATCAATCGCCGCCAGGACGTGGTGGGCGTCATTGCAGGCCCACCGGCGGACCGAGAATCTCGCGCAGGATGACGGCCCGGCGCAGGCCGGATGGCTGCCGCAATTCTGCGTGCAGCCAGTTCGCCGGCGCCGAAGCCGGTGATCCGCCGGGCGCGACCGCGGCTGCGGGCAGCATTGACCGCGCCGATTCCAACTCACGGAGCTGTTGCAGCATTTGCTGCTGCCGGGCCAGTTCCGCCGCGCGGTCCGGAGCCGCCGGCATTTCCAAAAACGGCAGGGGCGGTTCAACCACGTACGGACGCACTTCCTCCATCATCGGCGGCGGCGCCGGAATTTCCTCCATCTCCGGTGGCGCGGGGGCGGCGGGCGCCAGGCCGCGCCTTTCCATGATCCGGCGGCGGATTTCCTCCTGGATGCGGCGGGTGCGCTCGGCCTCCTGCGGATCGACGGCCGGGGCTTCACCGGTCGCTTCCTCCGCCCGCGAACGCTTCAATTTCTGCAGAATGGCCACCACCGCGATCGCAATCGCGAAGAGCACCTGGACGTGGTCAAGAATCCATTCCATGGGAAACGGTGGGGGATCAGGGACGGCCCCGGGCGCGGCCAAGCAGCCGCGCCCTTGAGCCCGGCCTATTTCTTTCCGCCCTCGGGTTGGGCGATGGTGGTGCGCATCTCGGTGTCGGCCTGGATATTTTGCATCCGGTAGTAGTCCATCACTCCGAGCCGGCCGTTGCGGAAGGCGTCGGCCATCGCCAGCGGCACCTGGGCCTGCGCCTCGACGACCTTGGCCTGCATCTCCTGCACGCGGGCCTTCATCTCCTGCTCGAGCGCCACGGCAGCCGCGCGGCGGATTTCCGCCTGCGCCTGCGCCATGTTTTTGTTGGCCTCGGCCTGCGCCACCTGCAGCTTGGCGCCCACGTTCTCGCCCACGTCGACATCGGCGATGTCGATCGAAAGAATTTCAAACGCCGTGCCGGCGTCGAGGCCGCGCGCCAGCACGGTCTTGGAGATGCTGTCGGGCGACTCGAGC
The DNA here is from genome assembly GCA_041649735.1 of Opitutaceae bacterium. Taxonomy (GTDB): domain Bacteria; phylum Verrucomicrobiota; class Verrucomicrobiia; order Opitutales; family Opitutaceae; genus Fen-1467. The sequence continues at coordinate 11,606 of JBAZMN010000006.1, forward strand.
ACGGTCTTGTAGCTCTCGGCCGAGCCGATGGTGGTGACGATGCCCTCGCCCACCCGGGCGATGATGGTGTTCTCCTTGGCGCCGCCGACGAAGCGATCGAGATTGGTGCGCACGGTCACGCGGGCCTTCACCTTCACCTGGATGCCATCCTTGGCCACGCCGTCGATGGTGGTCCGGCCGCCCTCGGGATTCGGGCAGTCGATCACTTTTGGATCCACCGAGGTGCGCACCGCCTCCTCGACGGATTTGCCCGAGCCCTTGGTGGCGAGGTCGATCGCACACGCCCGCCGCCAGTCGAGCGCAATGCCCGCCTTCTGGGCCGCGATCAGCGCATGCACGCAGGCCAGGACATTGCCGCCGGCGAGAAACTGGGCCTCCACCTCGTCGATGGAGAGATTGATGCCCGCCTTTGTGGCGCGGATGCGCGCATCCACGACCAGTCCGTAGGGCACCTGCCGCAGGCGCATGGCCACCAGGTTGACAATGCCGACATAGGCGCCGGCCAGCCACGCGCGCAGCCAGACGCTGAAGAACGAGAAAACGATCCCGGCCAGGATCAGAATGGCGATGCCGAGAACGATGAAGAGGACGATGGATAGGTTGATCATGGTTGGGTGACGGTTAAACGAAAGTTATCCACGGCGACGATCTTGAGCGTGGTGCCCTTGGCCACGTGCCCGCTCTGGGAGAACGCCTCGTAGCGCCGGCCATCGAGCAGCACGTAGCCCGTCGGGGCGAGGGTGGTGGCCGCCTCGCACAGCTTGCCCACCACGGCGCCCGCCTCTGCCAGCGGAGGCTGGCTGGTCGCGCCGATCGCATCGTGGAGAAAAAAACGTTTCCCGAGCCGCGTCCGGGGCAGGAGGCCGAACTCGGCGTACAGGGCCAGGCCGAGGATGGCGAGGCCGGCCAGCACGGCCAGGCTGCCGCCGCCCGCCCCGTAGTCCATGAAGGCCACAATGCAGCCTCCCAGCATCGCCACCCCGCCGAGGATGCCGAGGATGGAGCTGGGCATGAAGACCTCAAAGACCAGCAGCACCGTGCCGAGCAGGAAAAGCAGAAGGATCGCAGTCATGAAGAAAGTTTCTCCACCTTGAGGCCGAAATCAGTGTGACCCGTCACGACCACTGTCGTGCCGGCCCCGGCGGAGCCGAGTTCAAGCTGGGCCTGATAGCGGCGCCCGTCGATCTCCACCTCCCCGGCCGGGCGCAACGGCGTGGTCACCACGCCCTGCCGTCCGACCAGCGTGGCGGCTTGCGTCGCCCCATCCGGCGCCACCCCGGCCACCTGGGCGGCGGTCGGGACCGCCGCCTGCAGCACCATCCGGTCCCACAGCCAGCCCTTGGGCAGGAAGCGAGCGAGCAGCACGCCCAGCACCAGCGCCACCATGAGTCCGGCGCCGAGGTTTAAAAGCGGCTGGAAGAAAAGCTCGCCGGAAGTCGCGATGGTCGGAGGCTCGTTGGGCCAGATGTCGGCCATCGACCAGACGAGGGAACCGAGCATGAGCGCCACCCCGCTGACCGCCATGACCGCCACCCCCGGGAAGAAGAACACCTCCAGGGCGAGCAGCAACAATCCGAGGGCGAAGAGGATCATCGGCTCATGTCCCGAGAAACCCGCCACGTAGTGCCCGAGGAACACGACCGCCAGCAGCACGATGCCGGCGATGCCGAAAAAGCCGAAGCCGGGCGTCTTGAATTCAATGAAGAGGCAGAGCACGCCCAGGCCCATCAGCACCGGCGCGATGGCGTTGAGCCAGACGGCCAGCTGCTCCGACCACGTGACGTTGAACTGGACGACCGTGTAGCCGTCCGGGCCGAACTTCTGCCGCAGCAGATCATCGATGCTCTTCGCCACCCCGGCGGCGAGCAGCGGCTGGGGCGGATTCCCATAGGTTTTCGAGGCCTCGCTCGCCGTGAGCGACAGCAGCTCCCCTTTCGGCTTGATGACGGTGTCGCCGATTTTCAGCTCATAATCCTTGTCGATCATCGCCGAGATCACCTGCCCGCGATAACCCTTGCCCTCGGAAATGGCCCGCACGCGGGCCTTCAGGTAACTGACGACCTTCAGCTTCATCGTCTCGTCGATGTCCTGGCCCGTCATGCTCACCGGCGCCGCGGCGCCGATGACCCCGTCGGGAGCAAACCAGATTTCCTGGGTCGTGGCGGAGATGAAGGCGCCGGCCGAAACCGCCTCGTCATTCACGAAAGTGATCGTCTGGCCCGGAAATTTCCCGAGGTCCCCCATGATCTCGAAGGTCGTATCGAGCGCCCCGCCCGGTGTTTTCATATCCAACACCACGACGTCGGCCTTGCTCTCGATGGCCGCCTTGAGGCCCCGCCGCAGAATATAGAGCACCGGCTGGGCGATCTGGTCGCGCACGGGCAGGACATAGACCGTGACTTTTCCGGCCGGCTTTTCCTTCCCGGCCGCGATCGCCGCCGGTTGGTCACTGCCGCCGGGTGATGCCGGCGCGGTGGCGGGCGGCGCGTCTTCCGCCAGGACGGCCAGTCCGGTCACCAGCCACAGCAGCGAGCATTGAAGGAATCTCCACGACATGGATTGATCGCGACACTGGCAAGCCTCCAGCCCCGACGCAAGCGCCCCGATGGAGCCCGGCGTTACACGCTGCGCCTTTGTTTGTCATGAACCCCGGCCCGCCGGTTCGTCGTCCGTCTGCGTCCGGCCTCTCTTTCCCGCCGGCACCGTTCCCGCGAAAAAGTCTTTGTCGGCGCCGGGGTCATGCGCTACATATTCCCCCGCGCATGGAAAAGATCCCCTATCTTGGTCAGACCTTGACCCGCTGGCAGGTCGGCCCCTCCACCTTTCTCGCGCTGCCCGAAAAGGGCGCGCGCCTCATGAACTGGCATCTCACCCTCGGCGATGGCAGCGTGCGCGACGTCATTTACTGGCCGGAATTGCCGTCCCTCGACGGCATCGCCAGGGTCCGCGGCGGCAATCCCATTCTCTTTCCTTTCTGCGGCCGCACCTTTGACCACGGGGACATTCATTTCTGGCGGGACGAGGGCGCCGTGCGCCGGCCGATGCCGATGCACGGGCTGGCCCGGCAGGGCGACTTTCAAGTCACCCGGCTCGACGAGCGCGGCTTCACCGCCCTGTTCCAGCCCGGCGAGGAGGCCCGCGCCGCCTATCCCTACGACTACGAGTTCAGCGTCAGTTATCGTTTCGAACCGCTGTCGCTGTTCGTGGAACTCCAGCTGCGCAACCTGGACACACGCCCCATTCCCTGGAGCGCGGGCCACCACTTCTACTTCACCGTCCCCTGGCGCGAGGGCCGCACCCGGGCGGACTATTTTATCCGCATTCCATCCCGGGCGACGCTGCGGCAGGATCTCGAGCGCGGCCAGCTGCACATCGGCCCCCGCCTCAAATCCGAGGAATCGCTCGCGAACAAGGACCTCCTCGACGTCTTTCACACCACCCTCAAAAGCAACGCGATCGTCTTCGGCGAGCGCGGCGGCGAGGACACGATCACCCTGCGGCTCGGCCCCGACCGCGTGCCCCCCAAGCCGGCGGTCGTGGTCACCTGGACGCAGGATGACGACGCGCCGTTTTACTGCGTGGAGCCGTGGATGGGGCCCGCCAATGCACCCGAGCACAAGACCGGCCTCTACCAGGTCGCGCCCAGTGAAACCCAGACGTTTCTCGTCGAAGTCAGCCTGAAGTAACCGGCATGTTCCCGCTGCACCCCAGTCTGGCTTTCCTCGACATCGGGGGCACGGAGCTCCTAATGATCATGCTGGTCACGCTGCTGCTTTTCGGCAGCAAGCGCATGCCCGACCTGGCGCGCGGACTCGGCAAATCGATCCGCGAATTCAAGAAAGCCGCCAGCGGGCTCGAGGAAGAACTGAAACGGGCCATGGAAACCCCGCCCCCGCCGCCGCCCAAGCCCGTGCCTCCGCTCGGAAAGGAGGGCGCAGCCAGCACCCCGCTTCCGCCCCCCTCCGGCGAGCCGCCGGCGCCACCGCCCGGGGAGCCGCCCTTCACCTATCCCTGAAGGATGACCGGCGACAGACTGCGGTCGGCCGGCCCCAAGGGCGTCTTTTCCATGGCTGATGAACTTCAACCGGTCCGCATTCCGATTACCGGGGAACTGGATCTGCATACCTTCCGGCCCGCCGAGGCCTCCGACCTGGTCGAGGAATACCTCGCCGCGTGCCGGCAGCGCGGACTGGTCGAGGTGCGTATCATCCACGGCAAGGGC
>JBAZMN010000007.1:0-15545 GCA_041649735.1 Opitutaceae bacterium
AGGGTTTATTTGCGAGTGGGGCGTTTGGGGGCCTAAAGACACCTATCCGGCTGGCGTACGAGGGCCAAACTACCTCGCCACGTCAAACGGAACGCTCAGTGACCAGATCGGCCAACTTGCCAGCCGATCACCTACTCAAACCCCAAAGCCACAGTCCAACAGGCAGCCAAATCCTAGGCAGCGGGACCACCCCAAGCCGCGCCCTGATACCATGAGGCCAGGATAGCTCCAGCTACGCCACAGGGCGCCAAGGGGCGCGAAGGGCTGGCAATCATGAGCCACAGCCCGCCTGCTGCCACCGTGGCCCTGTTTAAGGGCTGCGGTGAATATGGCTGCGCGAAACCCTCAGTTAAACATGCGGGGAGAGCAGCCCGCTGAACGGGCCTCGTGCAGGTGCAACTGCATATTGGCCTCGGCGCTGCATGCCGAGGATGTTCTCCCTTGCATCATTGCTACTCTTCCAAAATGAACATATCGAGATCCGCTTCCAGCTTCTCGCCGGCGCTGGTAGATACCTTCACCGTGATCTTGTGGTGCTCGCGATCGAGGCCGCCCTTCATGCGGAATGTTACCGTCTGTTCCACCACCGCCGGCGCCGGACTCGTGGCCAGCACCGTTGCTGACGAATCCTTCCCAGTCGTCAGATTGGCGGCCGTACAGCTGATAAGCGTGAGCGTCACGCCGTCAGCCACGTCGGCGCTAAAGTCGATGGCGTAATTTAGTTCTTCTGAGGGCTGCTTGCGCAGCGGCTCTAGACTCATTATGAACCTCCTCCCGTGCGTGGCCGTTCCGCTATACTGCCGCTGCGGCTTTTGCCGGGGACCGCACGATTACGCGAAGCTTCCTGAACGCCGCCAGATCTCTCCCGCGCCGATACTGCTCCGGAACGAGAACGGGCAGGAACCGCCAGACTTTGATACGCACCGCTGTACAGCAATTCCGCAGGGTCCCCGGTCCAAATGAACGCTCCCGACTCTGCAAGAAGGACGTATATCGTTGCCCCAGATTTAAGCAGATCAGCGGGGATGCCTGTCCAAATAAATGTGCCCGATTCGACAGCGAGCACATGATCGACCAGGAGACTGGCGTCTGTCCCAGTCCATACAACCGCGCCAGGCTCGGCAGTCAGGATGCGATGACATGGGAGGTCAATGGACGTGCCCGTTACGGCGAAGCTGCCCGAACCAGCCGCGAGTACATGGTCAACCGCGAGCGAGGCCGCGGTGCCAGACCAAATGAACGTTTCACCCGAGGCGGACAGCGCGCGATGATAGAGCAAGTCAGCGGACGTGCCCATCACGGCGAAGCTGCCAGATCCGGCGTTCAGGGTGTAAAGTCCAGCCCCACTTTTAGTCAGCTCAGCTGCGGCGCCGGACCAAGTGAACGTTCCACTCGAGGCGGCCAGCACGCGATGGTAGAGCAGGTCAGCGGCCGTGCCCGTCAAGGCGTAGCTGCCAGATCCGGCGTTCAGGGTGTAAAGTCCAGCCCCGCTTTTAGTCAGCTCAGCCGCGGTGCCAGACCAAGTGAACGCTCCATTCGCGGCAGCCAGCACGCGGTGATAAAGCAGGTCAGCGGCCGTGCCCGTCACGGCGACGCTACCCGAATCAGCCGCGAGCACATGGCCAACGGCGAGGGTAGCCGCTGTGCCAGACCAAGTGAACGCTCCATTCGCGGCAGCCAGCACGCGGTGATAAAGCAGGTCAGCGGCCGCGCCCGTCAAGGCGTAGCTGCCCGAGCCAGCCGCGAGCACATGGCCAACCGCGAGCGTAGCCGCTGTGCCCGACCAAGCGAACGTTCCATTCGCGGCAGCCAGCACGCGGTGATAAAGCAGGTCAGCGGCCGTGCCCGTCATCGCAAAACTGCCAGAACCAGCGATGATCGCGCGGGTCAATTGCAGAGTTGCATTCGTCCCCGTGCAAGTAAAAGAACCAAATCCAGCCGAGAGGACGTGAGAAACAAGCAGCGAGGTCGCGGTGCCCGACCAAGTGAACGTTCCATTCGCGGCAGCCAGCACGCGGTGATATAGAAGATTCGCGGCCGTGCCCGTCATCGTAAAACTGCCAGAACCAGCAATGATCGCGCGGGTCAATTGCAGGGTTGCATTCGTTCCCGTGCAAGCAAAAGAACCAGATCCAGCCGAGAGGACGTGAGAAACAAGCAGCGAGGCCGCTGTGCCCGACCAAGCGAACGTTCCGATCGAGGCGGCCAGCACGCGGTGGCGCAGAAGATTCGCGGCCGTGCCCGTCACGGCGAAGGACCCTGAACCTGCATCGAGCGTATATTGAGTGGGGGCAGCCGCATTGGTCTTGAACACGGCGATGGCTACCGCCGGTGTCGATGAATTGATCGTCCAGGTCGGGTCAACCGCGCTGGTGCTAGGAGCCTCTAAAAACGCTGAGGCCATGTCGCTCGCTACCTCGTCGTGCAGCGAGTCCATGAGATTAAAATCGCAATCGATTGAAAAAGAGCTTGTATATCCAGCGCCATCGGTAAACCCGGTGACGATGATGTCACCCGCCTGGCTCGGCGTCTCGCTGCCGGGCTTGATGGTGGTTACGTTGCTGCCAGAGTAGGCCCCCTTATCACTGCCCGCCAGGAAGGGGTCGGAGGCGGTATCCGTGCCCTCGAACGCCAGGACCGACATTCCCTGATACCAGTTGCCCGTCCAGCTGAAGGTATGCCCGGTGCCCACTTTCCCAGATGTGTCGTAGGCGTAATAGATTTTAGTCCAGCCGGAAGTGCTATCCTCGCCGTACTGCGTCAGCGCGTGCCAGGTGTTGCTTTTGTTGTCGGTGGGAGCGGTCGAGCTATATGAGGCATGGTGGGTGATGATGACCAGCAGTGTCGCCCCCGTGGTATCGATGGCATCGGTAGTGATCCCCGGCGAAGCGGCGCTCTTCCGGGTATGGGCGATGAGCGGTTCCGGCAATGGGGCAACATATACCGTCAGCGTGGGCACGACGGAGTAGGTATCGAGGGCGGTCCCGCCATCGCGGGTCAGCCTGAATTCCAGCGTATCGCCATCGGCGACATCCGCGCCGACAATTTGCAGGCCGCACTCGGTCTCGGAATTGCCGTTGGCGACGATGTCATTGCTGGTGCCGCCCGAAGTGCCGTCTTCCGTGCAGCCCGCCGCACTCGATTCAAACGTTCCGGTGCCGCTCAATCGCTGGGTGCAGTTCTGGCCGTTCGTGAATGCAGCAGCCGCCACAGCCTTCACCACGCTTGAAGACGTAGTGATGTTGGTCCACGAGCCGCCGTTTTTGCGGTACTGGAACTCGTTATCGACGTTACTTAGACCGGTAGCGTTGGCCTGCACGCAAAAGCGCAGCAGAAAGACGGTGTCATTAAGGATGTCACCTTTGGCGGGGTTGGCATCTTCGAGCGCCCACCAAGTGTGGGCGCTCTCCGTATCATCGTCCTTGCCGAACCGGTAATGGGAAAGGGTCAGAGCCATTGGGCTTTATGCCAGGGTGAACATGCTGGCGCCGAAATCCGTCTTGAACGATTCTCCCGCATTCAGCGTGATGGCTGATCCGTAGTCCCACCAGCCAATCAGTCGATCGCTGGCGTCATCGTTGTAAAGGACAGCGTAGCGAAACGGACCGATCGTGCCGCCCGAGGCCGTCCAGGTGATGTCCGTACCGGTGCAGGAACCCGTACCGCCGGATTCCGCAAAATCGTTCTGCGTGTCTTCCCCGCCGGCGTTATAACCATGCTCCGCCGTGATCTCCGCCATATCGGTTTTGACGGTGTCGGTGGTCACGGGAGCCTCGTTGGTCAGGAACACCTTGAGGGTATGCCCGGCCGCGTGCAGTTGGTGAACTCCTTTACCCAACTGCTCCACAAAATCTTGGAATTTGTTGAAATCTGCCATCTTCTTTTGCTCCTCCTTTGCTAGTGTTTCATGGCTACCGCGTGGAATTCGTATCGGGCGGTGGAGGGTGTGCCGTCCACCGTCGTTGAATACTGAATGTTGGTTGACGCGTCCGCGTAGATCGTGACCGGAAATACCGGCAACACGTTGTCCGTCGAATCGAGTCCTAAATAAATATCAAAGTTCCCGCTAGTCCACGAGCGCGCGATCCCGTTCTGCGTCCAATGCACGGTGGCTGAAACAAAGGCTCCCGAAACATCCGCCACCGAGCAAGCCAGGTTCACCTCCACCATATATTGACCGGCTCCGCTAGAGGGCACGGCATAAAGCGTCGTGGCGGAAATGCTGGCGCTCTGCCCCGTTAGATGGACCTCCGCCGCCTTCGACGGCACCGTACGACTTTCCGTCGTAATCGATCCGGCAAACTCCCCTTTACCCGTCGTGTTGGTTGCGGGTGGCGCGTTCGCGTCTAGAATTGTGTCCCCATCGTCCACGTAGGTCATCTGACTGTGGTAAGGGTTTTCACGGATGCACGGTACAATGGCGATGTTGCTGGTCGTGGCCGGCGTGCCGCCGGCTGTGGTGCGGTTCACCTTATAATACGAGCAGTTGGGTGAGACGTTCCATTTGAGCGTGTTGTAAGCCGAGGCGCTGAGCGTCGCCGCACCCGCCGCCGTCGTGCCCTCAGATGAAGCGGCCGTCGAGTTGCCGAGAATATCGTAAGCGGTGATCTTGTAACCCCAGGCGGTAGCGCTGCCGCCGGTGGGCGTGACCGTCGGTGTTCCCGGCGAAGCCAGTTGTGCGAGTTGCAGAGAGCCTTTCATCTTCGAACCATTCAAGATGCCGTCGCCGCCAATGGCAAAAAGGTTCTGCCCGCTGGCGTTCTGCACCCGCGTGGCATCGGTGTAGGACGTATCCGGCATTTTGAAACGCAGCCCCGTCTGCGCGGTTGACGGCTCCAGCGTCAGCCGGGGGTTGTAGTACTCAGCAATTCCAGCGGCAGCGTTCTCACCCAGCCAGAAGTCGCGATTGCTGGCATAGCGTCCCGTTTGGTCACGATAATGATAATAATAGGGGTTGCCGATTGAGTAGGAAGCGGTGGTCACGTATCCCGTTACCGAAAGCCCAAGGCCGCGGTTATTTCCCGCGCTGTCAAAAAAGGCATTGCCCTGCCCGTTATAGGCGCCTGCGAGTTCCGTGTTGTAAAGATAGGCCGAGCCCATCAGGTGAATGAGTGGCACGGTGATGGTGGCCGTGCCGGCATGAACTTCAGCCGCTCCCGAAGCGTTTTTCAACGTCAAGGTAGTGGTCGATGACCCCGTGCACAAAAACGTCCCATTATTAGCTGAGGTTGGAAACCCGGCGATCTTGTAAATCCGGCCTTCGAGCGCGTCGCTGCCGCCGCCGGTAATCGTGCCGGTATAGACCGTTTCTCCGCCGGATACACTGGCAACTTCCGTCAGCGTAAATGTACCGCCGGCCGTGATGACATCGGCCATCTGAATATTCCGAAGCAGCGTCCCTTGGAGATAAAGAGCATCGCCAACTGTCCATACCGCAGCATATTTTCCTAGCGCACTCTCCTGCAAAATATCGTGAATGTGAATCGTGTCCCATTGGTTGTATGGCGTTGAAGTCACCGATGAATAGGTATAGATGCCGCTGCCGATTAGCGTCAAATCGTGGATGTGAATGTTGGTAAAGCTGTCGTTTTTGATGCCTTCGAGGATGATCGAGGGATGATCGAGTGCACCCGCGTAGGTTCCTCCCTCGATGTGCGCCACAAACATATCGACCATATGCAGCGTCGAGTTGGCACCAGAGCCGTTCAGGTTGCGGATCGTCGTGCCATGGCAGCGCTTTAGGTAGACGCCATCGGCAAATCCGGAAAAGGCGATATTTTCCAACAAAATCCCGCTGTAATATGCTGACGGCGAAGCTCCGCCGCCGGTCGGGTCAATCTCAATGGGTCGGGAAAGACTGGCGCCGTTGATCAGTTTCATGGCAGGCAGAAGTTGCCAGGTAACGTGGGTGCTCCCGGCACGCCCGATGATCGCCGTGTCGGAGTTCAGCCAGTCGATCTCGTGGGTAATCGTCCAGTCAGCGTCGGAAAGGAAGGTGATGTACCCATGCGGATTAGACGGCATGGTCAATGCACCGAATTTGTATGCCCCAGTGCAGCCCACGGCCGGGAAGAATACGATGCCCCCGCGCGTTGTATCAATGGCATCCAGCGCGGCTTGAATCGCAGTCGTCGCATCGGTTGATCCATCACACACTGCGCCATGGTCCTGCACGTTCACCACCGACGAAACAACGCTCGCACCGCTGGCATTCAGCATCGAGCGCGTATCCGTCACGGAGGTGATAGCGCCGTCCGCCGTCACCACCTGCGCGATGGGAATCATCGTGCTGGTGATGCCGGTGGTGTTACTGTCGACCGCGCAGGCGGCGGCGGTGTCCAGATAGATGTAGTTGGTGGTGTCGTCATCCATCTCCAGCGTCCCGCCGGCATAGGTTACCAGCGCCGATTTGCACCACACCAGCCCCGCCGCCACATTCGCCGTGAGCCCCGCGCCCGCACTCACCTTGTAGTCCGCCCAGGTGCGCCCCTGGACGTATTGGGCGTTGACGGCAAAGAGCGCCGCCGTCGAACTCGGCTGCTGACAGAATGCTGAATTATGAATTATGAGTGATAAAAGCAGCAGCCAGCAAACCGCCGCCATCCTGTTTCGAATTCCTAATTGATAACTCATAACTCATAACTCCTTTTCACGCTTTCATCGCCGCGTAGCGACAGTTGGCCACCACCAGACGCTCCACCCCGCCAGGGGTCATGCCAATGTTGAAAAACGGTGTGACCAGTCCTTCCGGGATACGGGTAGTATGGGTATTGACCAGCGTCCAGTGGCTCTCCGCCGGAAGCTTACTATAAAAGTTAAGCCCGTCGGCGTCGCGCACGATCATCCATTCGCGCGGCGTCGTGTCAAACGGGATGGCGGTGGCCTTGACGGACGGGATAAAGTTGTGGATGGTCACGGTGAGCCAGTTGGTCGAGCCGGAAAAATAAGCGCGATCTTGATTGTTCGGATTTACGAGCCCGATTACCGTTGTCTGTTCCAGCGGCCCCGAAGAATTCACCGGATAGGTGTGCGCGGCGAACATCGCTTCAAAATCAGGATTCTCCAGATCCAGGCAGGGATCGTGTAGTTGCAGAGTCAATTGGCAATTGGCATCCCCGCTGGTTTCCAGATAAATTTCGCCGTTCGGCTCGCCGGTTGAGCCGACTTCACAGTCGCCGCTGCCGGGATCGGCGGTCGCTTTCCATGTTCCGGTAGAGGTCTTCAAATCCACCGAGGTGCCGTCGGGAACTACCACTGGCACGCTGCTGGCCAGCACCATCGGATCGATTACATCCATGCCGTTATAAGGTTTCCCTTTGCGGTTCACGTTGGTTTCCTCCGGCTCCTGAATGGCCGGCGCCAGGTCGCTGAAGAGCGCCGCGTCATACGGCTGCAAAAAGAAGTTGCGGGCGCGGCCGGGATTGTCGGTAACCGATATCACCGTCCAATCGCCTGCGGCGGCGTAGCGTTTGTCGAGCGGCGCTTCAACCCGATCTCCCGGCTCGACGCCGCCGGCTTCCGACGTCGCCGCGAACGACAGCCAGCGCGGCAGTAGCGACAGCTTCTGCCAGTAAGTACCCAGGCGTAATGAGCGTTCCTTGGTGTTCGCGCCCAGATCGATATCCTTGGTCACTACCCCGAACTTGTCCTGATGGGCTTCATCATCGATGACCAGCGTGGCCGGAGCGAAGTCCCGCGACGGATCGAGTCCGCCCGATTCGAGATCGCGAATCTTTACGTTCAGCCGGTTGGCGGCGGAACGCAGATCCGGCCCGGAAAATCGCAGCGAACCCTTGATGATATGATCGGCGGTAAAGGTAAAGACCGAGGCGCGCGGCTGGTCGACGTAGAAACCGAACTTGCCTTCCACCACGCGGGCATACCCCCGGCAGGTGGCGCAGATGGTTTCCAGCACGGTCTTGAGCGTGGTGTCGTCTTTGAAGTAGGCGTGACACTCAAAGCGCTTCACCCCGCCGCCGATATCGGTATCACAGTAGTCGGCGGAATCTTTGATGATCGCGAAATTGATCTGCGCTTTTTCCGCCGTCGTCAAGGCTTCATTCACCGCGCCGTGCGGCTTAAGTTTTAGGGAAATAAAAGCATCCAGCGCGATCCAAACGGGATTGGCAGAGTATTCGAACGCCGTTTGATTGCCCGCCGCATCGAAGATCCGCACCCGGCGCGTGCGGTAGATGCCGAAGACGGCGACTTTATCGCTCGTGGTAGTGGCGTTGGGATCATCAGGAATCGCCAGCGCCAGATACGTCGTGCGGCTAAAGGTGGTGGCGGTAAGCGTGGGAGGAAAGAACGAACAGAGCTTCTGATTCGGCGTGGAGGGAGCGGATTCCGCGCCGCTCTCCCCATCGAGTCCCGGATGGAAATGGGCGAGCGTATAATCGGGCAAGGTCTGCTTGACGCTGTCGATGTAGAGATATTCGAGCGCGTCCCATTGACCCTCGCCCAGGATGATGAAGAGGTAAGTGATCTTGGCTACCGCGTCGTAGTACTGCAGGCAGGGGTTGCCGCCCACCAGATGGCGTCCCCAGGCCAGCGGCATCCCCTGATTGAGCGCGGTTTCCAGGAACTGCGCCTTCTCTTCATCCGTCTTGGCCGGCAAGGTCTGCCCGGCGCTCGTTCCGGTGTAGGCCGTATAAGTCACCGGGTTCTGGCCGTAAGGCACCCCCGGAACCGCGCCGCCGTAAGGCATGTCGTTTTCCATCCCCGGCCAGTAGGGTACGCCGATGGAGCCCGGCACGGGGCGAAACGGATTCGAGGCCGGCGTGTACGGCTGCGAGGGCTGCGCGGGGTAGGCCTGCTGAAGCGCGGCATTGATCTGAATGCAGCCGCCGAAACGGTGGGCGTTCCCCATGGTCACATTGCAGGTGGCGTAGGTTTTGTCGCAGCTTGACTCCGCCCCCGCATAGCCGCACTCGGGCGATTTGAACCGAAACGGGCAGGGTTGCGTCACCTGGCGCAAAGGCGCCTTGATGGTGGCGGTGTCATACAGCGGGATGATGTCCCAGCGGCAGGTAGTGGGTCCGGCCTCGTAAGCGTTCAGTCGCCCGCGGGTGAGTTCCGCCGCTTCCGTCCAGCCGGCGCCGAGTCCGGTAAAGTATTCGTAGATGATGACGGTCGCGCCTTCCCAGTCTTCCGCATCCATCAACGCGGCCAGTTGCCCGTCGACGTTTTGCAGCGTGAGCGAACCGGTATCGGGCGAAGATTTCGAGTGCTCGATGGCGTCATCGACAATCAGCCAGGGAAGGTAGTGCTGCCCGGTAAAGTCCGTCTCGCGATTGGCGAAGTAGTGGGTGGCAGTATCCGTCGTGATCTGCGCCAGACGCACGATCTCGCCGCGATAGCCCACGGGGTACGGATTGCCGCTCACACAGGTTCGCATAAGAGTTTGTCCAGGGACTTTTTCAACTTAGCGATGACCATTTCAGCGACTTGATCAAGTTCGTTTTGACTCAGGCGAGAGACAAAAGTGTTTTGCTCCTGAACGCAAGTCATTTCGCGGAAATAACGATTTTTAACTTCGTCGGGATCCGTGTGAGAGTCAATCTCAAAATAATGATCGTTGAAATGTAGCCGTACCGCGAATCCCGTTGCCATTGCCAAACGGACGGCCTCACAACAAGCCGTGGAAATTTCAGTGCCGGGTTCCGGATCGTAGAGAATCAAAGCCATGTCTCCTCTTCTAGGCCACCGTCGTCTCTACTCTACCAGCTTGGCCTTCCAGATCACCCGCGCGTTCATCGGTTGCGAAAAAGTCGGTCGCGCGGCCAATTGCACGATATGATCCTCCGCCGGAGAATACCGGGGATCGCGAAACGTGCAGCCACAGCAGGCATGATTTTCGTAAAACTCGATCAAGGTCTTGCGCTCGGCATAGGTGCATTCGCCGGTCAGTTCCCATACCCCCAGGTCGGTGCCGTTCGAGGCTATGAACCACTTGCCGCTATCCACCTGCAACCGTTCCTTCATGTCGATGGCTTCCGGCTCGTCGACCGGATACCAGGGCGTGAGCGGAAACAGGTCGGAAGAATCAGGCACTAGAAGGCTCCTTGCATCACGGCTTTGCGCACGGTACTTACGATGTAACCTTCACTCCGCCGGAAGAAGTTGGCCACGCTCTGGCCATCAATGCCTTGAACGTGGAAGTGAACCTCGATCTTGCCCGCCGGCAACCGCGCCGCGCCGCTGACCGCCCCGCCCTCGGCAAAGCGCGGCGCGCGATTCCAGGCGTTCAACACATCAACCCCAATCGCTTTTGTCGCCGCCGCGTTAAGCACAAACTCATACGGATGCACAATGGCGAGCTGCCCGTTGCGCGAGATATTACCGGTATACCCGCCCGCGCCAAACTCCGGAATCGTCTGCCCGGATAACGCCGCCACGCGCTGTTGCCGTTCCTTTTCAATCTTCTCGGCGTAGGCGATGTTGGCGGCGATCACCGCCGTCATGTTGTCCGCGCCCTTGCGACCCCACTTGCCGAGCCCGGCGGAGGTGAGCGCCTGGCGGCCGGTGACGATCATGTCCTGCATCTGGCTGATGGCGGACTCATAGTCGAGTTCGTGCTCGAGGTAGGATTTAAGCACGTCGTTCGAAGCAAACTCATACTGCTGTTCGAGTGACGTGGCGTCTTTTTTTTGCCGCCCGCGCTTGAAGATTCCCGCGAGACCGCCCACCAGCGCGCCCACCCCGGCGGCGATCCAGCCGATGCCGGGAATGGCGGCGATCGCCGGAATTAGCGACGCCATGAGGCTCGTGCCAAACAGACCCGCCATCGCCCCGCCGCCCAGACCCGAAAGCAAGCCGCCGTGTCCGGCGAGCGCGATCCCGGCCATGAGTCCCCCGCCGGTAATCATGGGCGCGAGCGATTGCAGTCCGCCGAAAGCAAATCGTCCGAGCGCCCCGGAGGATGCTCCGCCCGCCGCCGACGGAATCGCCGCTGCCGGCGACGCCGCCGCGCCCAGGGGAGATCCCAATCCTTGAATAATCGTTCCTGCGCCCGCCGCGCCGCCCGCCAGCGCCATAGAAGTACCGCCCGTGGCCGCGGTAGCCCCCAGGAGCGTTCCGCCGCCCCCGGTCAGGGCACTGACGGCGCTGCCGCCGCCCGAGCCGCCGAAAAGCCCGCCCAGCAGCGAGCCGAATAATCCCCCCCCGCCGCCGCCCGAGCCGCTCAATGAACGCACCCCCGTCAGCCACGAAGCCAGCATCTGCGAGACCCACTTGGTAAAACTGCCCAGCAGTTGCATCAAAAACTGCCGGAAGACGTCGGAAAGCGACCGCGCCGTCAGAAAGACCCGGTCGATAAACTGCTCGATTTGGCTGGCAGTCTTTTCGTATAGCGCCAGCCTTTCTGTCGCCGCCCGCGTTTCAATTTGCAGGTTAGTAGCCGCTCCGCGCGCCATCGCCGCATTCTGGTCATTCATCGCTTTCAACATGGCCGTGCGGGTATCCTGATCGAGTTTTTCGTAGTAAGCAACTTCGGCTTCGTCCATCCGCTGCCAGAGAGCATCCCACTGCGCCTCTAGTCCTCCCTCTGTTTCCCATTCCAGGAATGCCCGGCGTTGGTGCTCCGCTGCTGACAATCTCTCCGTTGCTTCCGCCGCCGCCTTGGTTTTTCCGGCCTGATCCCCCAGCAATTGGTTATGTTCATCCAGCCGCATTTTGGGGATCAACAAGGTCAGTTCGTCGTAGCGGTCGATTAAGGGGTTAATCTCTTGCACGAGGGCCTTAACCTGATCGCTGCTTTTCCCGAAATCCGTCAAAAGATTAAACCCATACTTCAACCGTTGCCATGACCAGTTCTCGCCGGTGATGGCCTTCAGTTGATTCTTAATCTCATTGATCCGTCCGGCGGTGTTGGCAAATTCGGTAGTCAGGGCCTTAAGATTCGCTTCCTTCCCGCCCTGGGCAAGATAGCGATTGAGTTCTATTTGCTTGTTAAGGATTTCCTGATTGACATCCCGAACGTCGCGCAACTGGTCAATCCAGTCCGCGATTTTCGGGAACAATGATACGATCGCCGCCCCGAAGGCAAGGACCACCGTCACACTAAACGCCGCCTGCAATGCTCCCTGTAGCGCCGGCAGCCGCGACATCAGCCGCGCGATCCCGGCGGGCACCTGGACGCCAAACTGTCCGGCCAGCATCTGCACCTGGCCCACGGCTTGCTGCGATTCCATGGTGACGCCGCGCATCTCCGTCTTGGCGGCGCGCAACTGCGTTTGGGCCTTCGCGAGTTCGGCATTGAGCTGCGCCTGCCGCGCGGGATCGGAGGTCCGCAGCAACTCATTACGGAGTTCCGCCATGCGCTTGGTCAGGTCAATGACACGCTGCTGCACCCGCTCAAAGCCCGCGATGCCGGTCGAGGCCAGCCGCTCGACCTCGGAGCGCACCTGCTTGGTCCCGGCCACGGCCTGGTCGGTCGCGAGCCGGACTTCGCCGGATACGGTAAATTGCCCTGCACCCATCAGAGTTTCTCTCCACATGCGCAACGCGGGGCGTAGATTGATGCCCACCGCCCGCAGTGCTGGCATTGCTTATGCTCGCGGCGGAACTGCTGCCGTCCCGCCGCGATGGCCGTGAGTCCCTGCATCACATCCGCCGGGAGCCGAGCGGCGAGCGCCGGGGATTTCTCGATCATCCGTTCGACGTCGAGCAAGTACTTCACCCAGCCGAGATGCGCTGACGAAAGCGGTGGTGGCTGTACCATCTCCGACCGCTTACCCGCGTTCGACCGGCGCGCTTCGTAGTCCAATAGCGCGGCGGCGCATTCCGCCAGCCCTGCGATATCTCGGGAAACCTCAAGCACCGGCATCGTCGCCGCCTTCCACCGTCGGCAATTCCAACTCCGCCGTGCGACTCATGAACAGGCCGCGCACTGCCGCTGATTTGTGCATGGCGTCCATTTTCTTCGGGTCGGCGGGCGCATAGCCTTCCACCGCCTCGATTAGCTCGTCGTAAAGCTTCAGCAGGGTCGGCAATTGCGGCAGGCTCACGATTGCGCTCTGGGGCGCGGTGGGCCGCCGTTGCCCGCCTACTTTGTGCGTGACAATTGCCGATCGCCGCGCCGCTCCGTGAAACTTCAATTCATGCTCGACGAGCGGCCGCTGGAAATGGTGCCGCAGATCGCCGAAAAACACCCCGTTCCACCAGGCTTCCAGCCGCACTATTACGGACTCGGAATCCGGCAGCACATCCTGGTCGTCCGCGGCCTGTACCTGCCCCAAAGCGTTGATGGTGAGCACTCGATGTCCCAGCGGCATCAGGTCTCGCCAGCGCGCCGCGAAACTTTCCGGATAGCCTTCGACGCGCACAATCCGCTTCCGCCACAAAGCGTCGCTCGCCTCCAGCATGGAGTTATCAGTTTCCAGACTTTCATCCTTTTGCGGACGCATGGTGGGCCGCGTCATGCGGTCGTATTCCAGCCAATCCTCGGCGGTGAGGGGCGCGAAGACGTGGAGCAGCTTTCGCTCGCCCATGCGCAGCATAACCGTCCGTTCGGGGATTGCGAGAGGTAGCACCGACCTCGTTTCGAGGTCGGCGATTCGTTTGGTGTTTTGTTCTTCCGACATTACCTTGCCTCCGTATCAGATTTTTCGTTCCCGATCTTCCGCCCTGGATGCAGGGGCCCAGGGTCAGACGCGGAGGCAAGGCCGCGTTGCTTACTTGCCCGCCGCGAGCAAGGGTGGCGGGGCTGGGTAGCACGGGCATCCTGCCCGTGGGAGGACATGGCCACGATGGCCATGACTACGAGGTCAGCAAAAAGTCCGGTTCTTTGTTCACAATCGTGATCGTAATCGGTTCCGCCGCCGTCGGCTGGAATACGCCTTCATTACCGGGCGTCAATTCCCAGGCCACGTAATTTCCCTGGGCGCCCACCTTTTGCGGGGTGCCGAAATGCACGCTCGGAATGACAATGGCGAGCGAGAAATAGCTCGTCCCGGTAATCAATTCGCCCGTGGCGTTAATGTCAATCTCCTGCTCAGTGTCGCCCTCGCACAACGTCAGAATGTCGTCGGTCTCCTTGGCAAACATGGTGAGCGAGGGATTGATGATGCGTTGGCCCTGCCAGGCCAGGCCGTGATAGAGGCTGGTGCCCGGATAGTGCCCGTCCATCTCGCCCACGCCGTTGCCAACTTGCAAATTGAAGGCCGCCACGCGGTCGGCAATCGTAACCGCGCCGCCCGGAGTCCCGAGCTTCACGTCGAGGTCACCCTCAAAAAGCATTCCCAGGACCGTATCGGCGTCGAGCGTGGGAATCGCGGCGAGATCGGCATTCACGTAATCGCCGTTGCCGCGCCAGGCGGAACTGAGATTGACGATCTGCGTCCCGCGCGTATAGCCAAGCGAGAACTCCGAGCAGACCGCGCCCTTGGTTTTGAGACCCAGATCATCCGCCGGTTTGAAGAAGTGCCCGGTCGAGGGGAGATCCAAGCCATCGACTAACGGGTCCTGAAACGTGATGACGTGCTGGTAGGCGGCGGGCGGTCCGGCGGCCAGTTGCGTTGACACCACCTTGCCCATGCAGCAACTCGCCAGATGCGCCAACATCAAGGCCGACAATTCAAAATTCAGGTTGTAGGCGACATCCTGCCGCGTCACCGAGCGCGTAGTCGCGCGGTCGGCGCCCTGCCCCCAAGCCTTCCCGGCATCGGAGCGATACGACCGCGTCACCGCCGGCGGATCAAAACCCGTTGGCTGGGTGCCGTGGGTAAACAAGGCGTCGGCTACCGCGGTACCGAAGGCCGTCTCTTTCTGCGGACTCCAGGCAAAGGATGCTTCGAAAATTCGTTGTGGATTAAAAGCCATAAACTACCTCCCGCTAATTCTCGGTCTTGAGCGTCTTTGATTTCTTCAGTTCCGCCGGCGATGCTTCCGCCTCAATAAAAAATCCGAGTGGCGCGAGAAACACGGTCCACTCGCCGCGCGTCACGCGAAAGGGTTCATCCGCGCGGCGGAACCGCGCGGCAAACCGTGCCCCGCCCAGCGCCACCTGAGCGGGCGCCTCCGGCTTCAGCGTGAAATTCACCCAATCCTGTCCGCGCCCCTTTACCTTGGCCATGCCGCCGCCTCGTTCTGAAAGTCCGTCTGCACTTCAAGCACGACCTCATACCAGGTGCCTTCACGGGTAAGCGCCGCCAGACGCTCGCTGCGGATAACGATCATGCCCTTGCCGCCGGAATCAAACGTCAGGATGGTTCCGGCCAGCGCGCGCAGGCCATCGAGGATCTGATAGACGCCAGGTTCGCTGGTGGCCGGGTCGCCTTTCTTCTCCTCCGCCACGCCGCGCAAATTCGACGCTCCGGCCAGTAGCGCCCAGCGCGGGTGGTAGCTGTTCGCGAGCGCGCGCACCGAGCGCGGCGTGATCTCGGATTCGCCGAGAACGAACAATACCGCCGGCGTTCGAGCCAGCACATTACCTTGCTCGTCAATGGTCTGGCTCGACCCCGTCTCGCAAGTGTGGAGATAGGGCAGGTTGGCATTGACCAGTTCGATCAAGGCGTCCTCGATTTCGGCCAGCGTCATGCGCGTGC
>JBAZMN010000008.1:0-15468 GCA_041649735.1 Opitutaceae bacterium
ATCTGCACGGTGTCGATTTCTTCGGTCGTTTTTGTGCGCCGCAGCAACACGCGCAAACGCGCCAGCAACTCGCCTGCACCAAACGGCTTGGTCAGATAGTCGTCCGCGCCCGCATCCAGGGCGGCGATCTTGCTCCCTTCCTGGCCGAACACAGAGAGAATCAATACGGGAGTATGGTTCCATTCGCGCAACCGTTTCAACACCTCGATGCCCGGCAAGTCGGGCAACCCCAGGTCGAGAATGATGAGATCGGGCTGGTGGTGCGCCACCTCGCTGAGCCCAATTTTCCCGGTGTCGGCCTCCTGCATCGCGTACCCGGCGTCTTCCAGCGTGAAGCGGAGCAGTCGACGAATCTGGACTTCGTCGTCGATCACCAACACCTCGGGCTTGGCGGAATCGGCATTCATCCGCGGGGGACTCCCCCATGTTCCTTATAGGGCAAGTAGACGGTAAATCGCGCTCCGCCGCCAGGGTGGTCGTCGCCCACGACTTCGCCTCCTTGGGCCAGCATGAATCCGCGCACGATGGACAGCCCGAGGCCGAGGCCGCCCGTGTGCGCTGAGCTGCCGCGACGGAATTTTTGAAAGAGATGGTTCCGCAGCTCGGGCGGTATGCCTGGACCGCGGTCGGCGATGGCAATAAACACGCGCTTCCTGGGGGCATCCACCCCGCCGGTTACGAAAACAGGGCGCGCGTCGGGAGTGTGCAGGGCCACGTTGAGGAGCAGATTACTGATCACCTGCTCCATCAAGGGCGCGTCCGCTTGAAAGAGCGGCATGTCGTGCGGAATCGCGATCTCAAAGGGGCGGCCGGCAAGCGAGCTGCCGACGGTGCGCCGGGCCGCGTTGATCAGGTCTCGGGCGTCGCACCAATCGAGCTGCGGCTTGACCGCGCCCGACTCCAGCCGGGTTTGATTCAACAGATTGGCCACGAGGTGATCGAGCCGCCGGGTCGCGGTGCGAATTTCGCCGGCCAGCCTGGCGCGCCGGTTGCCGTCTTCGGTGCTCAGGCTCTCGGCGGCGGAACGCAACACGGCGAGGGGTGTTTTTAATTCATGCGAAACGCTGTCGAGCAAGGTGCGATGCAGGCGATCTGATTCCACGAGCAGCTTTTCCCGCTCACTGGCAGCCCGGAGATGTTCCCGTTCGATCAGCAAAGCGATCTGGGCGGCGAAGGCTTCGACGAGTTCGCGTTGAGCGGGGGCGATCTCCACGACCTCGTCGGAGAGTCGGATGACAAATACGCCCAGCGGCACATCCGCCCGCAGCATCGGCACATGCCAGCTTGCAAGGGCGGACGATCCCGGAGTGAAGCGCCCGGATTCCTGCGCGTGGCTCCAGCTCCAATTGGCCGCCGCGTTCTCGGCCTGGCTCATCTGATAGGTGCTGGCGGGGTGGCGAACCAGGATTCCATTCTCGTGCAAGAGCAGGACCGCTGTGCGGGCATTGAAGATTTCGTCGGCCTGGCGCAGGGCCGCCACGAGGGCTTCATCGAGCGATTGGGCGCTGGCGAGGGCGCGCGTGAGATGGAACAGGGCTCGGGAACGGCGCTCGCGGCCCCGCTCATAACGCTCCTCGGCTCGAATCCGGGTGGTCAGTTGACCGGTGATCAGTGCCACCACGAAATAGGTTCCCAGCATCATTGCATCTTCAAAATCGAGGACGGAAAATGAAAGCCGCGGCGGCACAATCACGTAATTCCACGCCACGGCGCTGATGATGGCGGCGCTGATCACCGGCCAGCGGCCGACGCGTAAACCCAAGGCGATCACGGCGAGCAGGTAGATATGCCCAAGCGCCCGGTAACTCACCGGCGCAAACCAGCCGGCGATGGTTACAGTCGCGACCACGGCCAGAACTTCGGCGAATTCGCGGATGGTCGAAGCGCTGCGTGGTGCCCAATCGATGGCTAGATCGTTTCGGCTCACCATGGGGATAGGACGGCGGGATTGAAAAGCCCGGTGGGATTCAATTCAGCGTCTTTTTGGGTAACCACCTGATGGATCGCTCCCAACGGGTATTGGGAGGCTAACGAAACGCACCGCATGCACCTTCATGCGCAATAAGTGTACCACTTTCCTGTGTTTCGAACAAAGACCGATTTCGATCAAAGTGCCGCGATTAAAACGGAACCAACGGGGTTGGCATTCTGCCTGCTTAGGTAGCCCATGTTCCACGCTCAAGGTTTCCACCCTTGAGGTTCCATCAAAATTCAAAACCTATGCACATTCTTCCACGTGTGTTAAGGGCGGCCGCATGTATCTTGGGCGGCCTGTCGCTAACTATCTCGGTTTGGGCCGATGAGGCCAAGCCCGCGTCGACTCCTCCAGCGCCTACGCTCGAACAACGGGTGGCTGGCCTCGAAGCCTATGTCACCAACGGCGATCCATCCGCGCCGCTGAAAGATACCAAGGGGAACATCCCCGATGGCCTCACCACGGCCGTGAACGGCGTTCCGGGGCCTGGGCACAATGCCTGGCAGATGACCTCGGCGGCGCTAGTGCTGTTCATGACCCTTCCGGGCTTGGCGTTGTTTTACGGCGGATTGATGCGCCGGAAGAATGTGCTTTCGGTGATGGCGCAATGCCTCCTCCTCAGCGGCCTGGTCACCATCCTGTGGTGGCTCTGCGGGTACAGCCTGGTTTTCCACAGTGGCAATCCAGTGTTCGGCGGCCTGGGATTCTCTTTTCTCAACGACGTCAATTCCGCACCGAATACCGACTACTCGTACTGGGTTTCACACAACGTGTTCTCGATGTATCAGCTGATGTTTGCCATCATCACGCCGGCGTTGATCGTGGGTGCGATCGCAGAGCGGATGAAGTTTTCGGCGATCTTCCTGTTTATGGCGCTGTGGATGTTCGTGGTCTATTTCCCGCTGGCGCACATGATCTGGGGCATTGATGGCCTGATGAACGGAGTCTGGAACGCCAAGGCGGGCATCAAGGCGATCGATTTTGCGGGTGGCACGGTCGTGCACATGAGCTCAGGCTGGTCGGCGCTGATCCTATGCTTGATTCTCGGGCCGCGGATCGGCTTCGGCAAGACGCCGATGCCGCCGCATAGCATGGTGCTCTGCATGGTCGGCACCGGGATGCTCTGGGTCGGCTGGTATGGCTTCAACGCCGGCAGCGCAGTCGCCGCCGACGTGATCGCGGCCAACGCCTTCACGACCACCACCATCGCCACGGCGGTCGCATCTTTTGTCTGGCCGATGTTGGAATGGAAATTCCGCGGCAAGCCGAGCGTGCTGGGCTTCTGCTCCGGGGCCGTGGCCGGCCTCGTGGTCGTGACGCCGGCTTGCGGTTTCATCACGGTGAATGGCGCAGTCGTGATCGGCATCTTCGCCGGACTCGTGCCATGGTTCTTCTGCTACAAGGTCAAAGGCTGGTTCGGCTATGATGATGCGCTCGACACATTTGGCGTGCACGCCGTCGGTGGCACCATGGGGGCGTTCTTGACCGGGGTTCTGGCCCGGAATAGCGCCAACGGCAATCTTGCTGCCAATCTGAAAGACAAGGTGACCGACTCCATCACGCAGCCGCTGGTCTTTGAACAGCTGAAGGCGATCGGCGTGACACTGGTGCTGGCCGTCGTTGGCACCGTGATCATCGCCTATATTGTCAAAGCGGTTATCGGCTTGCGGCCCATGCCGGAAGCGGAAGAGGAAGGCCTCGATCTCAGCGATCACGGCGAAGAAGGGTACATCCTCGAAGCCAAGGGCTGACCTTGGATCAACGTTAACCCAATATTTTCATGCAACTCATTATTGCCATCATCAAGCCGTTCAAACTGGAAGAGGTGAAGGAAGCGCTCACGGCCATCGGCGTGGAAGGCATGACGGTAACCGAGGTCAAAGGCTTCGGTCGCCAGAAAGGTCATACCGAGATTTACCGGGGCAGCGAGTATACCGTAGATTTCCTCCCGAAGGTGAAAATCGAAACGGTCGTGGCTGACGAAATCGCCAGCAAAGCCGTCAGCGCCATCGCGCAAGCCGCCAAAACCGGGAAGATTGGAGACGGCAAAATCTTTGTCATGCCGATCGGTCAAGCTATCCGCATTCGCACAGACGAGACGGGTGAGCACGCCGTCTAGGACGCAGCCTTAGGCACTCTTAAGCCAAGTGCCTTAGTGGTGTTAGTTAAGCCGGTTCCTCCTAGTGGATTGGGGGGAATCGGCTGACTTTTTGGGACACCGCGATGCGCCTCTGTTCGGGCGCGGTGGCGGAGGAATGTGGGCATTGCTCGTTGGGCGGCCACGGGAGGTTCGAAGGCGAACCGGAGGAAATGAATCTCGTGCCGCTACCTCTCTCTGGAACTGGACATCTAGATATCTGCCCACGGGGACAATTGGTGGGCCCGCTGGGATTCGAACCCAGAACCAAAGGATTATGAGTCCTCTGCTCTGACCGTTGAGCTACGGGCCCGAAAACGGGTCGCTCAACGGTCTGCCTCCTGGCGGAGGCGGTCCAGAAAAATCTGGCCCGAGCCGGGGACGGCCCTCTGTGGCGCTGCGTCCTGCGGCGCAGCGGTTGTCGCCCGCCGGCGCGGGCTCGGAACTGACCGTTGAGCTACGGGCCCGGCAACGGATGCTGTGGTCAACGAACCAGCCGCCGCCAAGCGACATCTTGCCGGGTCCGGCCCGCAGCCCGGGCCTCAGTTGCCCCGGATGAGCCCCTCGGCCTGGGCGCCGTAGATGTCCCGCAACTGGTCCGGCGAGCGCGCGTCCCGCAGGCCGTCGCCGGCCGGCACCATGACCGGCTGGCTCACCAGCACCGGCGCGGCCGCCGGATCGTACCGGGTGGCCGGCACCTGCTCATAGTAGTAAGGCCAGGCATCGTACGGGAGACGGCCGGCATATCGGGGCCAGCCATCGTAGTAGCCGTAGTCGGCATCCCAAAGATCTGCTGCAAAAAGGCCGGTGCCGTAACCGAGGAAGAAACCGGGCCCTGCTCCCCAGCCCCAAAAAGTGTCCCGATCGTGCCAGCGGCCGTAGCCGCCCCGGAAAGACCCATATCTGCGGCCGGCATGCGGATCTCCATGGATGCCACTGAAATGCGAACGGTTCGACTGGTGGAAACCGCGCCCGCTGGCGATGGGCGGGCGAAACATTTCGGCGTGGGAGCCGATCACCGGCACAACAAGCAGGGTGAGGCAGAACAGGAGCGGTTTCATGGGGACAGCATCTGAGTTAAACTCCAATCACTCAAGCAGGTTTGCGACTGAAACAGACTCCTGAGACTCCCACCCGCTGCCGCCGGTTCCCTTGGCAAGGGTAAATGGGGTTGCCCGGCCGGGTGGATTGCCTGTAAGCTGCGCCCCTTTTTCATGTCGGGAATCACCACCCAGTTTTTCCTCCTTGGCTTCCTGCTGGTGGCCAACGGGCTCTTCGCCATGGCGGAGATTGCCATTGTCTCGGCCCGGAAGGCCCGGCTCCGGCAGCTCGCGGACGAAGGGGACGAGGGCGCCCAGGCAGCGCTCGAACTGGGAGCGGAGCCAACCCGGTTCCTGTCCACCGTGCAGGTGGGGATCACGTTGTGCGGCATTCTGGCGGGCGCCTTTGGCGGTTCGACGGTGGCGGGCGAGGTGTCGAAGTGGCTCCTGCGTTTCCCGGCGCTGGCGCCATGGAGCGATTACATCGCCTTCGGCGGCGTCGTGGGCCTGATCACGTTTTTCTCCCTCATCCTCGGCGAGCTGGTGCCCAAGCGCATCGCGCTGAGCAATCCCGAACGCATGGCCCGGCTCGTCGCCGGTCCCCTGCAGTGGGTATCGCGCGTGGTCTCGCCGGTCATCAATCTGCTCAGCGCCGCGACCGACCTTCTGCTCAAGCCTTTTGGCCTCACGCGGCGCCGTGAGACGCCCGTGTCGGACGAGGAGGTCAACATCCTGATCGAGCAGGGCCTGC
This sequence comes from Opitutaceae bacterium, assembly GCA_041649735.1. Lineage (GTDB taxonomy): Bacteria > Verrucomicrobiota > Verrucomicrobiia > Opitutales > Opitutaceae > Fen-1467. Next base: position 5,904 of record JBAZMN010000008.1, read on the forward strand.
AGGCCGGCGTCTTCCACAAGGCGGAAAAGGAGATGGTCGAGGGCGTGCTCGGCCTCGACCAGCTGCCGGTCACCGCGATCATGACGCCGCGGCCGAAGATCGTTTTCCTCAACATCAGCGACTCCGAGGAGGTCAACTGGCGCAAGATCGTCGCCAGCGGCCACTCGCACTTCCCGGTCTATCAGGACAACCGCGACCAGGTGCTCGGCATGGTGGCGGTGAAGGCCCTCTGGGCGCACTCGGCCATCAGCGTCCCGACCAGCCTCAAGAACCTGCTCATCCCGCCGCTCGTCGTCCCGGAGACGATGAATTGCATCCAGCTGCTCGAGTCGTTCAAGAAATCAAGCCGGCACACCGCCCTCGTGGCCGACGAGTTCGGCAGCATTCAGGGCATGGTCACGCTCATCGACGTGCTCGAGGCCATTGTCGGCGACCTGCCCGCGCAGGGCCGGCGCGACCGGCCCGAGGCCCGGCAGCGCGAGGACGGCTCCTGGCTCATGGACGCCACGCTCGCGGTCAACGAACTCAAGACGGTGCTCCAGCTTGATGAACTGCCGCAGGAAACCGAGGCCGATTACCAGACGCTTGGCGGGCTGGTGATGACGCAGTTCGGGCGCATCCCGGCCGCCGGCGATCATTTCGCGTGGCACGGCTGGCGGTTCGAGGTCATCGACATGGACCGCCACCGCATCGACAAGGTGCTGATCAGCCGGGAGCCCCCGTCCCCGATGGAACAAAAAGAGGCGGGCTGACGGCCGCCGGTTCGCACGGTCGGGCGGGAGCGCCGATCCCGTCTTCATTTTTCCGGCGCCTTGGCAGCGCCGGCGCCAGTCAGCCGCCCAGTTGCTTCAGCGCCTTCAGCACGTCGTTGGCCTGTTCCTTGGTCGAAGCCTTCAGGTCGCGCCAGACGACTTTACCTTCCCGGTTGATGAGGAAGGCCTGGCGGTTGGCCAGCTTGCCCAGGGTGGGCACCTCCATCGTCGGCACGCCGAATGCCTTGATGACCGCCTCGTCCTTGTCGGCGAGCAGCGTGAAGGGGAAATGGTATTTCTCCTTGAAGGTCTTCTGGGCCGCCACGTCGTCGGTGCTGACGCCGATGACGGTCACCCCCTTGTCGGTGAGGTCCTGATAGGCGTCGCGCAGGCTGCAGCCCTGGGCGGTGCAGCCGGGCGTGTCGGCCTTGGGGAAGAAATAAACGAGCGTGTACCCCTTCGGGTAGAGCGCGCCGAGGTCGAGCTTCTCCCCGGTTTCCGTGATGCCGGTGACGGCGGGCGCGGGGGCGCCGACCGCCACCGGCTCGGCCCGGAGGGTGGTGAACAGCGTGCAAGAACACGCCGTGGCCAGCAGACCAAGGAAAGTGCGCATGCCGCAGCAATAACCGGGAAAAGGCGTTTCGCAAACGGCGCCGGCAAAAAAATCGGCCGCCGGCCCGGTCTCCGGCGGGGTCAGGCCGCCTTCGCGGGCAGCTTCGGCGAGCCCAGGCGACTCCGCCTGCATGTTTTTTGGCAGAATCAGGAGATCCCGCCCTCCAGTTCCGCCACCAACGCGGGCAGTTCGCGCAGCGAGGGGATCTGGAAAAAACGGCCGGCGGCCGCCGGGGGCGGCGGGGCGGCCTGTTCCGCCTGCCAGAGCAGGGGATAGGGCACGAGCACGGCGTAAGCCCCGAGATCGAGCGCGGGCAGGATGTCGGACTTGAGCGAGTTGCCCACCATCAGGAACCGGCGGGGATCGATCTGCCGGCGGCGCAGGATGCGGGCGAAGGTCCCGGCGTCCTTTTCGGCGACGATCTCGGTGTGCGCGAAATGACGCGCCAGACCGGATTGGGCGAGCTTGCGCTCCTGATCACGCAGATCGCCCTTGGTGATGAGCAGCAGCGGATGGGATTGCGCGAGCCCGGCCACGGCCTCGGCGGCGCCGGCGAGCAGCTCGACCGGGTGTGCGAGCATCTCCCGGGCAAAGGCGATGATCTCGCGGATCTCCCCGGCCCGGATGTCGCCGCCGCTCAGTTCGATCGCGGTCTCGATGCAGGAGAGCGCGTGGGCCTTGATGCCGTAGCCGTAAAGCTCGAGGTTGCGCAGCTCGGTGGCCAGGAGCCGGCGGTCGACGGTGTCGGCGTCGTGCCAGCGGCCGAGCAGCGCCCGGTATTTCTCGTGCGCGGCCTCGAAGATCGACTCGTTGTGCCAGAGCGTGTCGTCCGCGTCGAAGCCGATGGTGGTGACCATGCGCCAACGAAAACCGCCCCCGCCGGCCGGTTCAAGAGGGAAGCCCCGGACCGGGGCCCCGCCCATCCGTGCAATCGGCAATCAGGACTCGCTCCGCCGGCGGCCGGGCGGAATGTCGGCACGGAACTTTTCCGCGTCCGCCGGTCATAATTCCCTTGTCCGCACTTTTTCCGCGGACCCTAACCTAAGAATAAACATGACTCAGAAAACCACCATGAGAACCCTCCTGTTCGCCATCGCCGCCTGCGGCCTGGCCCTGGCCGCGTCCGCGCAAAGCACGGGCATTCCGGCCCCCTCCACGAACTACGGGAAAGGCCTGCTCGGGCAGACGTACGTCGGCCTGGGCTACGGCTACACCGACCTGCACGATTCCTCGGTGAACCTGCAGGCGCTGCGGTTCGAGTACAACCAGCCGCTGAACACCGGCTTTGACCTGAACCTCGGCTATACCGGCACCCGCACCTCGCTGTTCGCGGACAACCGCAACACCTGGCAGTCCTTCGATGCCAACGCCGTGGCCTTCCTGCCCGATCGCACGTGGGGCCGGCCCTACCTCAGCGTGGGCGGTGGCTGGACCTGGGTGAAGAATGCCGGCGTGAAGGACAACTCGTTCCTGTACCAGCTCGAGACCGGCGTCGAGGTGCAGGCGACCACGGCGCTGTCGGTCACACCTTATGTGAAGTACCTCGAGACCCCTTCGCTTCACATCGACAACCGCTGGCGGTACGGCGTGAAGGCCAATTACTGGCTGACCAGCCAGTGGGGCGTCAGCGCCGGAGTCGGCCTGGACAACAAGGTGAACACGACTTACGCGCTGGGCGTGAATTTCCGGTTCTAAGCCCCGGTTTCTTCCTCCCACCGCGGGATTGATTTGCGAGCCCCGGCATCCTGTCCGCGCGCAGGCCGCCGGGGCTTTTTTTGATCGTGATCCGGGGGTCGCGTCGCTGCCGTCACGCCTCGCGCAGCAGGCGGTCGATCCACGCGGTCGCAAACTGGGTGAAGATCACGGAGAAGGTGAACAGATACAGACCGACACGGAGGTGGATGTCGGCCACCGAGGCGGATTTCATCGCCACGAGCAGGATGGCGACGACGAACACGTCGAGCATGGACCATTTGCCGAGCGTTTCCACGTAGTGATGGAGCCGCCGCACCCTTGCCAGATCGTGCTCGCGCTCCAGCCAGATGACCCCGAGCAGGCTGAGCTTCACCACCGGGAAGACGACGGTGAAGAGCGTCAGCACGGTGAACAGGAAGTACTCGCCCTCCGTGAACAGCGTGATGAGTCCGCTGACGACCGAGACCGCGTTCTTGAAGACCCAGAACTTGGTGACGGTGAAAAAGGGGAAGAAAATGCCGAAGCTGAAGCAGAGCAGCGCCGTGGCGAGCAGGACGGGCGCGGCGAGGCGTCGGGTATGTGTACGAACGGATCCCTGGAGAGCGGGCACGCTGGGCATGCGGGAACAAAGCCAGTACCCGCGCCGGTGCAAGACGGAAGACGGGGTGATTTGGAGGGGTGCAGGCCTGCTGCACCCCGCCCTCCATCCTCCCGTTTATTCCAACCCCGCCACGTTCAGGTCGGCCGGATATTCGACACTGAATTTGAGCGGGATCTCGCGCTTCTCCCCGGGCTTGAGGTCGAGGCGCCAGACGAGCTTGCCGTCCTCCTCGCGGGTCACCTCCCTGGGGTTCTCCGGCGTGCCGACGTCCGACTCGGCCGGCGTGAGCAGCTTGACCTCGATCTTTTCGTTGCGCGACACGGGCACCGGCTCCTTGAAAACCATGCGTTCGGCGGTCTTTTTGTGGTTGGTGAGGGTGATCAGGTATTCGTAGGTGATGCGGCGGCCCTTGCTCGTGAGGCCGGTGTTCTCGGTGAAGCGGTTCACGAGTTTGCGCTTGATCGCGATGCCCTCGTCGGCGCCGAGCTGCAGCTCGAACTTCTCGCCCGGCATCACGGTCTTGAGCCGGCTGCTGGCGATGAAGGTGTCGTCGAGGAAGGTGTTCATCGCGCCCGCCAGCAGCGGATAGTCGCTGTTGTTGTAGGCGTAGGCGCTCAAAAACGCGGTCTCCATCAGCTTGGGTGTCGCCTGGTACTGCAGGTTCGCGGCCAGTTTCGCGGTGGCGATGGGCACCTTCTGCACCGTGTTGTTGGCGGCGAGGGTGACCGTTACCGGAACCTTGAACGTGGCGCTGGTTGCGCCGGTCTCGACGGTGGCCGCGAGCATGCCGGCGTCCTTTTCCTCGTCCGCGACCTCGGGGGCTCCCGCGGCTGCCGCCTGGTTGAACGCTTGTACCTGACCCTCCGCCCGGGCTGCTTTCATCATCTCCCGCCGTTCATCCATGACCCTGGACAATGCCACCGGCCGCATCACGTCCACGATCCAAGGACGCAACTCGGGCGCGCCGCCGCCGAGGTTCGGGCGGGCGGTGGAAAGCGTGAGGGCGATGGCGTTCCAGTCCTCGCCGGTGCCGTTGCGCACGAGGCCGAAATACGCCAGCTCCACGGCGCGCTCGGCCACCCGCAGCCGGGCGTCATAGGACGGCGCCCAGCTCGCGCCGGGCACGGCGTACCGCAGGGCGACCTCCAGCCGGCCGGGCGTGGTCGCAGCCAGCCGCACGGTGACGGTCTTGTAGCTTTTGCCGCCCGCGCCGCGCAGCTCGTTGAGCTGCTGTTCGAGGGCGGCCTGCTTGCCCTTCACGTCCTCGCGCTGGCCGTCGAGTGACTGCACTTCGGCGGCGATTTTGCCGAGGGTGTCCTCGGAGTAGACGTAGAGCTTCTGCCATTCGTCGAGTGTCGGCCGCGCCGCGGTGCCGCCTCCGTGCGCGGTGTCGGCGCCGAGCGGATAGATGACGCTGCCGGTCGCGGACTGGAGCATGCGCTTTACGAACTCACGCTGCTCGTTGAGGATCTGTGTCCGGTCGTCGAGGGTGCGCTGCTGTTTCTGCAGGCCGCGGATCTGGTCCTCCAGCTCCTGCACGCGGGCATTCGGCACAAAATCGACGTAGGCGGTCTGGGCGTTGACATCGAGGATGGTGGCCGCCGCGGTGCCGCGGCCCGACACCTGCAACGACTGGTCAAGCAGCGCGGCCGGCAGGCGCTCGAAGGCGACGGTCTGCTCGCCGGCGGCCAGGTCCACCGTGGCGATGCGGGTGATCACGGCCCGGTCGGCATAGACGGTGACGGCGGAGATGTGCGAGTCCGCCGGCGCAGCGCGCAGCGCCGGGAGGGCGGAAAGGAGGAGCAGGAAGCAGGGCAGGAGGATACGCGGGGTTTTCATGGGAAGCGAATGGGACATGAATCTGGGATCACACGTTTGGCGGAAGGTTTTCTTAGGTGAGGGGCGTAGCCAAACTCGTGAGAGTTTGACCCAAATCGTGGCGCAGGGAAATCCAAACTCTCACCAGCCGCCGTTCTTTGAACTATGGCCGGCCGGCGAGTTTGGCCGCATAAACTTCTTCAACCGGCGCGCCGGGGCGGCGGCTGGTGCGTCGCGCTACCAATTGTCGCTGCGGAAGGGCCCCGCCGGCAGGCCGGCTCCGTCGTACAGGTTGGCCTCGGGCGCATTGGTCCAGGCGTAGCGCACCGCCACCGGCTCCTTCACTTCGGGCGCGGAGACGACGACGGTGTCGCGCTCGATCCGGGCGGTCGCGGGGTGGAATTGCCGGTCGGCGCCGGCGATCTGGAACCCCGCCGGCGGCCGGTCATGCGCCACGAGTCCGCCGTCGGCGTGATCGAAGCGCACCCGCATGGCCGCGCCTTCGCGGGCGGCGGATTTGAACATCGGGCCCGACCAGTCGCCCGGGATGTCATAGAGATGATGGCGCGCGATGAGCGCGAGCCGCCGGCCGACCTCCTGCTTGTTCCGCGGGTGGATGTCGCCGGGGTCGCCGATGTCGATGGTCACGGCCATGCCGGTGTTGGGCAGGGTCAGCGTCTGTGTCTGGGCCTCGCGCAGGCGGGCCCAGCTGGTGTCGGCGGGATCGCTGTTGCTGAAGTTGGCCAGCTGCACCCAGTAGAAGGGAAAGTCACCCTGGCCCCAGTGTTTCCGCCAATCCGTGATCATCGCGGCGAACAGCGCGTGATATTCGGCGGCCATGCCGGCATTGCTTTCGCCCTGGTACCAGAGGGCGCCCCGGATGCCGTAGGGGATGAGCGGATTGATCATGCCGTTGAACAAGCCGGCCGGGGTCGCGGGATCGCCATGCCCGTGGGGCGTATGACTGTAGACCGCGCCGAGCCGGGCCAGACAGGCCGCTTTTTCCGCCGGCGGGGCCTGCATCCACGCCTCGTAGGCGGCCGCGGCGGCCTTCGTAAATTCCGCCCGGGCGGCCTCATAGGCCGCCTGGCTGGGAAACTCCGCCACCGCCTGCTTCCAGCGCTCCTTCACCACGGCAAAGGCGGGATCGCCGGCGAGCGCATCTTCGCTGATCCAGGGCTCGATCGGCGTGCCGCCCCACGAGCTGTTGATGAGACCGACGGGCACGCCGAGTTTCTGGTAAAGATCGCGGGCAAAAAAATAGCCCACGGCGGTGAAGTTGCCCGCCGTCTCGGGGGAGCAGACGGCCCACGCCCCGCGCACGCGGTCAGCCGGCCGGTCGGCGACGGTTTTCTCGACCGCAAATTGGCGGATGAGCGGGTACTGGGCGGCCGCCACCTCCTCGTCGGCGTTGTTCACGCGCAGCACGCCCCGCACGGTGAACTCCATGTTCGACTGCCCGGAGCACACCCACACCTCGCCCACGACGACGTCCTGCACCTTGAGGACGTTCCGGCCCGTGACGACGAGTTCGGCCGGCGCGCCGGGCTTGAGCGGCTCGAGCCAGGCGACCCAGCGGTCGTCCGGGCCGGCGGCGGCCGCGACGGTCTGGTCGCGGAAGGCGACCGTCACCTTCTCGCCGGGAGCGGCCCGGCCCCAGACCGGCACCGGCCGGCCCTGCTGCAGCACCGCGTGGTCGGCGAACAGCGGCGCCAGGGTGACGTCGGCCCGCAGGCACCAGGGGAATAACGCGGCCAGGAGGAGGAGAAGACGTTGGAACATGGCGGGGTAGTTAAACCGCAGGCCGGAATGAAGGGCAAGCCCGCGCGTTTTCGTTTCGACGCGGCGGCGCGTTTCGACAGGATCACCGGTCATGCGTTCCCTCGCCGGGCAATCGGTCATCCTCACCGGAGCCTCGTCGGGCATCGGCGAGGCCACCGCGCGGCGCCTGGCCCGGGGCGGGGCGCAGCTGGTCATCGTCGCCCGGCGGGCGGAACGGCTCGCGGCGCTGGCGCGCTCGCTCGATCCTGCGGGGCGGCGCGTGGTCGCCGTCGCGGCCGACGTGACCGACGAGGCCGGCCGGCGGCGCGTGGTGGACGAGGCGCTCCGGCGCTTCGGCCGCATCGACGCGCTGGTGAACAACGCCGGCTACGGTACGCGCGGCCCGGTCGAGCGCGTGCCGGTCGAGCTCATCCGCCGCAATTTCGAGACCAACCTGTTTTCCCTCATCGCCCTCACCCAGCTCGTGGCGCCGCACCTGCGAACGCAGGGCTCGGGCCGGATCGTCAACATCGGCTCGGTGGCGGGGCGCATCGCCCGGCCGCTCTCCTCGGTCTACGACTCCACCAAGCACGCGCTCGAGGCCATCACCGACGGCCTGCGCGGCGAGCTCGCGCCGTTCGGCGTCGAGGTGGTGCTCATCCGGCCCGGCTTCATCCTCACGGAATTTGTCGAGGCGGCGGCCAAGGTCTCGGAACCGGTGCTGGAGGACGCCGGGCCCTACGCGCCGTATTGCGAGGAGTTTCGCGCCGACTACCGGCGGTGGCACTGGCTGGCGGGCCGGCCCGACGACATCGCCCGGCTGGTCGAGAAGGCCCTCACCGCGCGCCGGCCGGCCCCGCGCTACGCCGCGCCCGCCCACGCCAAACTGCTGCTCTTCCTCAAGTGGATCCTGCCGCCGCGCGTGATCGACCGCCTCGTGCGGCCGCGGAAATTGTAGGGCGCTCTGCTGTCCAGCAAAGCCGGATCCCGCCCAGGCCTCGGGCGGATGATCGTAGGGGCGCAGGCTTGCTGCGCCCATTTCCGAGGGCGCGTTCTGCTGACCAGCAGAATGCGGTCCAGCAGAGCGCTCCGACGAGGATCCAATGAAACCCTGAGTGAACAGAGTTTTCGGCCAGCCTCAGCGCAGTGCGGCGAGGGCGGCTTCCTGGCCGGGCTTCACCTCGTCGGGGCCGGTGATGGTCACGCCGAGGTCGCGCAGCAATCCGTCGCGCAACCCGTAGATCCAGCCGTGCACCGCCAGCTCCTGGCCGCGCTGCCAGGTGTCCCGCACGATCGTGGTCTGGCACACGTTCACGACCTGCTCGATGACGTTGAGCTCGCACAGGCGGTCGCCCTGGCGCGCCGGGTCCGCGGCCGCCTGCACGCGGGCGGCATGTTTTTCGTGCACGTCCTGCAGATGGCGCAGCCAGTTGTCCGCCAGGCCCACCCGCTCGCCGCGCAGGGCGGCCAGCACGCCGCTGCAGCCATAGTGTCCGCAAACGATGACGTGGCGCACCTTGAGCAGGTCGACGGCGAATTGGAGGACGGACAGGCAGTTGAGGTCCGTGTGCACGACGAGGTTGGCGATGTTGCGGTGGACAAACAGCTCGCCCGGCGGCAGGCCGACGATCTCGTTGGCCGGCACGCGGCTGTCGGCGCAGCCGATCCACAGGTAGGCGGGCGTCTGGAGGCGGGCGAGCTGGCGGAAAAACTCCGGATCCTGCCGCTGGATGCGGGCGGCCCAGGCGCGATTGTTTTCGAACAGCCGGGAAAGGGTTCGCATAGGACGGTGCGGCGCGGAGCGAGGCAGAACCCGCCGGGCCTTGCAACCCGAATGCGCGCCGGGCGGGGTGGCGCGATCACCGCTGCGGCGGAACGAACTCAGGCTTTGGCGAGTTTTTTCCGGGTCCAGGTGGGGTTGCGCCGACAGTCCAGCACGGCGTAAACGCGAACCACATTGCCCGCCATGAGATAATAAATCGCAAACGGGAACCGTTTCGAGAGCACGCGATGGAAGCCAAACACAACCCGGTGCACGCCGCCATAGAGCATCAGCGAATCGATGTCGGAGAAAAGGGAATCGAGAAAATAGGCACCCAGCCGCGGCGCCTGTTTCTCGTAGAAATAGTAACCCTCAACCAAGTCGTCACGAGCTTGGTCCAGGATCTCCACCTTCATGGCATTCGCTGGCGGATCTCGGTCTTGGCCTGATTCCAGTCGATGAATTGCGCCTGACCCGACTCGGCAACTTGCAGGCGCTCCTTGAGCGTTTCCCCGTGCCACGGCGGCGACTCAAAAGCGGCGGCGTTACGACTGAGGTCCTCC
>JBAZMN010000009.1:0-14568 GCA_041649735.1 Opitutaceae bacterium
AAGTGAAGCCTCCGGATGGCGCGAACTGGTGCGCGAGTTGGCCGGTATCCCGTCTCTTGCCTTGGGAGGAATCAGGACCACGGGGGACGGCGATGGTGGCCGTTGTCTCGATGAGATTCCGCCGACGCAAGCCTGGCTTCAATTTCGACCATCAGCTCCGAGCGGCAGATATCGGCACGCAGATACAACACTTGGTCACCGGGACGAAGCAGGTCGGCTTCCATCCGTTTGACCACCCGCGGCAGATCGTCGCGATGGCGCAAATAGACCTTGAACGTTCGCTGCCATTCTCCGTTCCCGCCCAGCGCCGCATCCAGACCGCAGGTCTTGCCAATACTCCGCAGGTTTTCGAATGTGCAGGTAACCTGGGCTTCCAGGTCCCCCGGAGCCACGGTGGCGTGCCCCCGGATCGCAGCCGTGCCTGAAATGAATACGTGGGTCGCTGCGCTCGTGTCGGCCCGCGTTGCGCGGGAAAAGCTGGGGGGACGGGGGCCATGCTCCGGCGGATAGTTGAAGGCTGGAAGTTGGGCGGGATTCTCGAAATGCCGTGCGGGGGTTGATCCGGCGACAAAAGCCACCGTCAGTGGCCCCGCGGAGGTGCCGACCGCCGAGCTGGACGGCAGAGATTGCTGGAAGTGTTTGCCGAAACGCGCCTCGAAAGCCAGGGAACGCGCCCGGCAGAACCGGCGGTAATTCTCAAGCCCATCCTCGCAGGCGTTGATGTGTGGCAGGTAGTTCCAGAGACGGTAGAGCTGCAGGCCCTCGGTCGCCGCGAAAAGGCGCCGGTAGAGATCGGTCGTCGCCGCTTCCAGGTCGAGGGCAGGTCGGGCCAGTCCGAAGCCGCCGCTCAGATCGCATCCGGGAGAAAGCCACACGTCGTCCTTCATCGTGGCCGCGCCTGCAGTTGCCACTAGCGTCTCATGGTCGTCGCCCGCGAGTCGTTCCAGCGCCACGCGCAGGACCGGTGGATCTTCACGAGAGGCACAGGTGACGGATTCGCCAAACGCCACCCGACAAGCGGACGATTTCAAAGTGACAGGAACAGAAGAAGGCATTCAGCGCTCAAGAGATCCAATGGTAGTGGCTGCCAGCAGGGGCGGGCGGAAACAGCGAGAGAAACCGAAAGCCGGGGCAGGCATGATGACGTGAGGACATACTCCAAAAAAGGGACGGGCAAGATTTTACTCTCGAATTCTCACGGGTTGGCGAAGCTCCGCGGAGCTGTCAGCCGAACACCCCTTGTCGCAGGGCCTCAATGTCAGTCTTTCCGCGAGCGGTGAGAGGGAATTCGCTCAACAGGAGCCAGTATCTCGGCATCTTCCAGGGGGCCATATCTGCGCGCAGCGCCGTGCGGATGTCCTCCCGATTCAGGCGGGTGGCCAGCGCCGCGCCGAGGGCCGGTTCCGTTCCCGGGCCGACACCGACCCAAACATCGTGCACGCCCGGAATGCGCTGCAAGCGCGCGGCGATCTCGGCAAGATTCACCCGGCGGCCGGCGATCTTCACCATCGTGCCGCGGCGGCCGGACAGCACGACCTCGCCATTGGACTTCAGTACGGTCAGGTCCGCCGGCGTCCAGCAACCAAGGCCGCGCGCGCGGCGTCGATTGCCGTAGGTGAACACGGCCGGGCTGCATACCTGCAGTCGCCGGCCAGGCAAAGCCGTCAATCGCACGCCTCTCATCGCCCGCCCCACGCTACGGCCGGTCAGCGTGGCCGCGCCCGAACGGTCATACGAGATCCCGCCGGTTTCGCTCGAACCGTAGAAACTGTGGATACGGCGGCCGAAGCGGGTGGCGAACACCTGCGCCACTTCGGGCGGCAGCGGTGCCCCCGCGGAGACCGCCAGCCGCAGGCTGGCCAGATCCGCCGGCGCGATGTCGGACATCGCCAACCCGCGAAATACCGCCGGAATGCCGGGCAGCACGGATGGCCGCCAGCGGGCCATGTCGGCGGCGACCGCCTGCGGCAGGGGCGAGGAACCGACGATCATTGGCACGCCGTACGCAATCAGCGGTATCGCCAGATTGCCGAGACCGTAGGAGTGCCCGAACGGGATCAGCGCGTAGTTGGCGTCACGCTCCGTGATGCCCATGGTGGCGGTGACTTGGCGTGCGTCAGCCAGCATCTGTGCCGCCGTAAACACAAGCGGTCGTGGCCGGCCGGTACTACCGGAGGTGAGCTTGATCAGGCAAACCGCCGGATCGGCGAAGCGCCGGGCCGGCGCGGGAAGAACTGCAAGCCGGACGCCATCCCAGCGGAAGCTGGCGCGGAGTTCCGTGGCGAGGGCGTGTTGCGCGGCGGCTGGTTCCGCGGCGTCGAGCGGCACGGCCACGGCGCCGGCGTGCATCAAGCCAAGGAACACTTCGAACCACGCCACTCCGTTTGGCGACGCGAATATGACGGCGCGGCCGCGTTGAACCTGCACGGTTGCGCCGTGGAGTTCGAGCCACGCCCGCGCACCGGCGTCCAGTTCCCGAAAGGAAATCACCCGCCCCGATGCAGCTTCGGTGATCGCGGGTGCATCCCCGCGGCGGCGAAGCGTGCGGCTCCAGGCTTCAAGCAACAGGTGGTTCATGGCAAACGTGGATTCGAAACGTGCGGATCGGCGGAAGGAGTGAAATGCTCGAATTCAATCACCAGCAGCGCGGCCAGCACCATCAGGGCCACCGTGCCGCCCAGCGCGCGCACCACCGGAATCCCGCTCAAGGCCAGTACACCGAAGGAAGCCATGGTCGTGAACGCGGAGAGGCGCACCGAGACGGGGGGCGGTTCGCTCCGCTGGGCGGAGGTCGCCGAAAAAATCGCGTAGTTGTGCGTGAGGCAGACGCCGAGGAAGGCGCCGAGCAGGTGAAACATATTGAGCGGCTGGCCCAGCCAGCCATAGAGGCCGAACACCCCGAGGCACGCGCCGCATGGAATCGAAAAGATGCGGGGACCCTGCCGCCAGCCGTAAATGAGGAAAACGCCGGCGCCGATGATCGACAATCCCACGAGGCTCAGTCGCATGGCCGACTGGCGGTAGCGGGTAAACACCCGGTTCAGTGACTGCAGCTGATCCGCGCTCACGCTGTGCGCTTTCGCCGGCGGCGGCTCGTCGGGTGCGGATTCAGGGGCGATGGTGACAAACCAATTCAGCGACCGGTCGCGATGGAGCAGTAATGCGAGTGGCCCCGTAAGTTTTGCCTGCAACGCCTCCACCGCGGGCTCGAGGCCGCCGGCAGTGGAAGTGGTCACGAAGTGCGCATACGTGTCAAAAAACGGCGCAAAGTCCTTAACCTCGAAGCCCGCCGCCTCCAGGGCCACGCGCAGCCGGGGCGCAAAATCCGGGTGCTCCCGGACAAAATGCACCGCCCGGACATAGTCTGTGGTCGTGGGAATGACGGCACCCAGGCTGGCCAAATCCGCGGTTCCGCCGTCCCCCCGGGCGTGCAGCCAGGCGTGGAGGACCTCCAGCGAATCGCGCGCCCCGGCCAGGGTTGCGCCTTGGGTGAGCCAGACAGTGCGATCAGTCCCGTCGCCGAACCAGGCGCGGATGCGAGCGTCCTCCTGCTTCAGGGCAGGCGCAGAAATCTCCAATTCCCGGATGTCATCTTTCCAGGCGAGCCGCACCAGGCCGGGCAGCGCGGCCAGCCAGAGAACGACGAGCCCGCGCCGCAACCCGTGGCGCAAACCCGGCGGCAGCGCCCGTGCCCCCGGGAGGAAACGGGTCTCCAGATAGGCGGAGCGCAGCGTGGAGAAATAGACCACCGCCGCGGCCAGGGCGCAGAGGAGACCCGCCCCCACGAACAGGCCCAGCTGCCGGATCATCGGCAGATCGGAGGCCAGCAGCAGGGCGAAGCCGGCCACGGTGGTGAAGCAGCTCGCCAGAAGCGGTTCCAGCAGCCGGCGGATTTTCGCCCAGTAATCTTCATCCGGATGGGCCGGCGGCTGCAGGTAGATGTAGAAACCATAGTCGATGGCCACGCCCGTCAGGAGCGAACCCACCACGAACACAAAGATGTGCACCTGCACGAAGGCCAGCGTGACCGCGGTCCAGGCGCCCAGCACGGCCAGCAGCACCGGCGGGACGAGGTGCAGTCCGCGATGCATGCCGGGCAGAAAGATCCACGCCACCGCGAACACCGCCGCGAGGGAAAGCAGGTTGAGCCAGGAAACTTCGTGCTGGATGCGGGCCTTGCTGGCGGCGGCGAAGCGGTTGACGCCCGTGTAGGCCACGGCCAGTCCCGGAAAATCGGTTCGCACCCGGGCGGTCGCCCGGGCAACCGCTGCAAAGACGGGCGCCTGCCCCTCGTCGCGCAACGGCGAGGCGGTGATGCGCGCCCACACCAGGGCGGGCGTTCGCCCGTTGACGGCGCCGGGGCCGGCCGGCTGCACCAGGGCCAGACCGCCCTTGAGCCGTTCAAGCACCCCGGGCATCAGCAGCAGCGGATCGGCGGGCACGAGGTCCTGAAACGCCAGCGCTTCGGGCGTGGCGAGAAAGTCGCCCAGCGCCGCCGCTGCGCGACTGGCCAGCCAGTCGGTGAACTGCCCGGCCTGGCCTCCGGTCGCGGCGTACGCGGCCTTCTGTTCGCGCAGCCAGAAGGGAAATAGCAGCGGAAGGCGCTGGGCGAACAACTCGCGCCCCAGGGCGTCGCGCGGTGCGGGGTCGTCGAGGGCGAGCGCCTCAGTAAACGCCGGGTCGCCGGCCAGCGCGGCGGCAAAACGCCGGGCCGCCTCCGGTGGCGCGCTCCGGCCGCTCTCGACCGTGAGCGCGAAGAGCATCACGCGCGCCTCGGCCGTGTTGGCTAGTTCGCGCACCAGGACCAATTCCGGTGTGCGCTCGCCTGCCGGGATGAGATCCAGCACGTCGGTTGAGATTTTTTCCCGGAAATCGAGCCGCGCGAGCCAGCCGGCGCCGAGGAGCGCCACGGCGGCGAGCACACTCCAACCGAAAATCTGGCGGCGGGTGGGAGTCATGGGTCAGCGGAAGAACCGGTGAAACTCCTCGGCGGCGAACGGCGCCGTCGGCCGCGGATCGCCGACGAGAATCTCAACGCGTTGCACGGTGGAGCGGTGCAACTCGATCCGGCGCACCAGATCTGCCTCCCCGGTGACCATGATCGTACCCAGCGTGTGGCGGAGTTCCTCAGCGCGCGGCACCAGCGCCAGCGTCCAGGCCGGGCCGGCCCGGCGGCCATAGAACTCGAAGCCCGCCGCCAGGGACGTGAAGTCGAAGCGCAGAATGTGGAGCAGCGCCTGGTCGGCGGCATTGGCGCGGGGATCGGCTGGCGGGACGATTTCGCGGCCGTTCTGGCGCACCAGCATTCCCTGACGGTCGATGATGACGATGCGCTCCTGCGGCTCTTGGTAATGGAGGCTGAGTCCCCGGTCGGCATCGATGCGCACCTCGCCCTTGAGCACAACGGCCTTCTTGCGGAAAGGGAACCAACGGTGCTCCTCGAACGGGGCAGCCACGGTGGCGCGCTGATGGAGTCCGGCCAGCACATCCCGCCATGCCGGATCGGCCGGATCAAAAACGAGCCGGTGCTCCGCCGAGACGAGTGGCGATTCTGCATCGGCGCGCGCGGCCGTCGCCAACGCCAGCAGACCCGGCAGCAGGAGTAGAGCTGGCGCGACCACGGCGGCCAGTTTCGCCATCCGCCGGCGCTGGCGCAGCACGGCGGGGAACCGGCGCAGGAGCAGTTCGGTGATCAGGCGGGTGTGCATCCACGCGAGCCGGAGGTTGTCGCGGCCGTAGTGGAAATGGGAGACGCCGTCTTCGCTGGGCCGAAAGTAGCGCACCGGGGCCGCCAGATTCACCGCTGGCAGGCCGGCCCAGAAAAGCCGCACGGCCGCCTCGGTGTCGAAATCATAGCGGCGTCCGCCCCGCCGCGGGACCATGACGTCGAGCAAGGGCCGCGCGGGGTAGACCCGGAAGCCAAAGAGCGGATCATCGATGGCCCGCCCTAGCGTTTCGAGATGCACCAACCCAATGCTGAGCTTGCGGCCATGCAGGCGCGCCGGCGGTACGTCGGGTCCAAAGATGGGGCGGCCGAGGATCATCGCCCCGGGCTCGCGTTGCGAGGCCGCCATGAACGGCGCGATACTGGCGGCCGGATGCTGGCCATCGGCATCCATGACCAGCGCATGAGTGAAGCCTCGCGCCACCGCATCGTGCAGGCCGGCCAGCACGGCCGCGCCTTTGCCGCGGTTGCCCGGCAGCACGAGTACGCTCAAGCCAGGCTCATGTTCCGCCATCGCCACCACCGGGAGGTGGCTGGAGTCGGTGCTGCCATCGACCACCACGAGCACGGGCCGCCAGTGGCGCAGCACCTCGGCCACGACCCCGGCCAGGCGCGGGCCCGGATTATAGGAGGGCAGGAGGACGAGATGCGTGGAAGACGGACTCATGGACACAGCAGAGCAAAGGTTGCCTCAGAAAGTGGTGGCGGCGGAAACTGCGGGGTGGCCGATGAGAGCGTCGCGGAACCACGCCTCCACCTCGGTGACCGTCGCTGCGGCCAGACGGGTTTCGGGCGGCGGGAAGCAGGGCCCCAGCGTCACAGTCACATGGGCCGGCATGCGCGGGATTTTCCACCAGGCGCGATTTTTGATGAGGATATCGGAGTCGCAGGTGATGCGTACGGTCTGGATTGGCGCGCGGGTGCGCTGGGCGATCAAGGCGAAACCCGGCTTGAACGGATTGAGCGGCCCGCCGCGGGTGCGCGTGCCTTCGGGAAAAATGACGAGAGTGCGCCCGGCGGCCACCTTGGCGGCGGCGGCGCGGATGAGGTCAATCCCGCCGTCGTTGGCAAGGTAACCGGCGGAGCGCGCGGCGGCACCGAGCACGGGATTGCGTTGGATGGCAGGCTTGAAAATGCACACCGCCTCGGGCACGCGGGCGAGCAGGTAGGTGATGTCCATCAATCCGGGATGGTTGGCCACCAGCACGAGTCCCCGACCGCGCGGCAGGTGTTCGAAGCCCTCGTAATTGACCAGAATCAGATGAGACCGCCGGAGCCACCACAAAAAAAGGGAGAAATGCCGGCAGATCAGGCGCTGGAAGAAATGCTCGACCCGCGGCGTATCCGGCAGCCACCGCAGCAACAGGCAAAACAGATTCAGCAACAGGCCGCTGCTGCCAAAGAAAAAGAATGAAAGATAGTACGCCAGGGACTGGTAAACGGTAAGGCAGACGCGCATGGCGCTAGGGCAAATTTGCCGGGGTCGGCGGACCGGGCTCCGGGTTGAGCGGCAGGAAGTTGAACCAGAGCAGCGGATGCTGGCGAACCAAGGTTTCCAATTGCGCCAGCACGGCCTGAAAATGGCTGCGGGCGCGCTCCAGATTGGCTTCGCGATCCGCGCCGTCTGGCGTGAAAACCGGTGAGGAGAACACGCGGGTTGCGTCGCCCGCTTCCGGCACGCCCACGCAGAACACCACCGGCTGGTCGAAGAGCAGCGCAAGATGGTAGATGGTGAATGGAAACAGGCGCGGCCGCCCCAGAAAGTGGAACGGCTCCGCCTTCGAGCTGAATTCCAGCCGATCGCATTGCATCGCCAGTGAGTGGCCGGCCTCCACGGCCTCCTTCAGGGCAAAAGGGAGGCGGCCCGGGTCGTTGACCCAGATGAACGACACCCATTGCCCGAACAGCCGGCCCAGCCACCGGGTATCGTCGGAGTTGCCGACCTGGTGGCGGATCATCGCCAGGGGCCGGCCGCGTCCGCCGAGCAGAAATCCGAGCAGGTCCGAATCCCCGAAATGAAAGGTGCCGAAGAGCGCCGGCCGGCCCGAGTCCACGAGTGCGTCGAACGCGGGGCCGTGCGCCGGATCAAGGGAGCAATGATGCGGCACGCCGCGCGCCACGCGCAGTTTGGCGATGAGAAAATCTGCAAACGCGAAGAAATGACGCCAGACCTCAAGGAGTCGCGCCGGCCGGCCGAGCACGAGCGCCAGGTATTCGCGGGAATGGCGCCGCGGGCGGCCCATGAAAGCCAGCGCCACCCACGTGCCGAGCATCAGACTAACCCGGAAAAGCCACCGCGGCAGCCAGTGATCCGCCTGCTGGAGAAACCAAAAACCCCACCAGGGGCCGGGATTGCGCAGGCGGAGATCAGTGGTGCTCACAACCACTGCAAAGTAAACCCGCCGCCGGCACCGCGCCAGTGCATTTCGCGTCGTCCGGCGAGCGCTTCCGCAAATTCGAGCAGGGTGGGACAAGGGCTGGTTTCCTGGTCCGCTCCATCAGGCGCATACGCCACCCGCCCGATCGCGCCGGCCGGCTCCATCCTGAGGCTGAGCGCAAAGGCAAACGCCCGGTCGCTGGCCATGCCCTGGTCAAGCATCCACGTGCCGCGCTCCTCACCGCCGAGCAGCACCACTTGCCGCGCGGGGTCGATCAGCGCCGTCAGTAGTGCCTGTTCGACCAGTCGCCGCCGGCCGGTCAGCGGGAAAAAACACCGCACCGGCTGCTGCCGTCCGATGAGCACCTGCTGCACCGCGCTCGGGTGGATCGAAGTCTGGAACAGCAAGGGGCTCGCCTCCGGGAAACTGGTCAGAAAATCTTCCAACGCGCGCGTCTCTGCATAGGTAGACGCATAAACCACCGTGTCGTCCGGGCCGAGCGCGAGACCGTCGAGGGTTGAGCCCACGAGCAGCCCGAGATGCGTCATGCGCCGCAGTGCGCCGCGGGGAAACATGGCGGCCAGCCGGTCGCGCGCTTCGTCCACCGTCTCCGTGGCGGTGGGCTGTTCGACGCGCAGGAAATGGAGATACCGTTCAATCATGGGTGAGGAGCATGGCGGCATGGGCGCCGCCAAACGCATTGCTCGTGAGGATGGCGCCATCGTAGCCGTCACCGGCAAAGGCCTCGAGCGCCACGCTGCCGGTGCAGCACGGAGCCGCGCCGCCGACGGTGCCGGGAATGCGGCCGGTGCGCAGGCCTGCGAGGGTCACGGCGAGTTCGACCAGTCCGCAACTGCCCAGCGTGTGCCCGAGACTGCCCTTCCAGGAGACGAGCGGCGCACCGGGCAGGTGGCGTGCATACGCCTCTGCCTCGAGCCGACCGGCCTCGAGGGTGCCAGTCCCGTGGCCCTTCACCCATACCCGGCGGCCGCGGATGGTGACGGCGATGGCGGCGGCGCAGGTATCGAATCCGGCGCCGTCGGGCCGGTTGCCGGTGAAATGGTGCATCTCGTTGTGCAGGGCGTGCGCCTCAATCCGGAGGGGCGTCGCGTCGCGCGTGAGCACCGCGAAGGCGGCGCCGTCGCCGAGGCCGATCGATCCGGTTGCGCGCATCGCATACGGCGCGGGCAGGCTGGCGTTGAGAATCTTCAGGCTGTGGAAACCACCCGCGACAAACGGGCTCACGAAATCGAACGTGACCACCAGCACGCGGTCGGCCAACCCGGCGTGCAGCAGCCGCGCGGCCTGGACCAGTCCGAGATGGGCGGACACGCAGGCGTGGGAGATCACGTTCACCTGTTCGCCCCAACCGAATTCGTGCTGCAACATCTCCACGCA
This sequence comes from Opitutaceae bacterium, assembly GCA_041649735.1. Lineage (GTDB taxonomy): Bacteria > Verrucomicrobiota > Verrucomicrobiia > Opitutales > Opitutaceae > Fen-1467. The sequence continues at coordinate 9,502 of JBAZMN010000009.1, forward strand.
CGCAAAGGGCGTGCCGTGCCGGAGGTGGCGCGGATCGTGGTCGCGGGTGAAGGCGTAAAGGCTGCCGACGCCGTAATTGCTGCTGGTGACGATCAGCGGCCGGCGGGCCGTACCCCACCGGTCGCCGGGAATTCTTTCGACCAGGCGCCGCAGGGCGGGCAGCCAGCGTGGCGGCACGGTTTCATCCATTGTCCCGCAGAGTGCGAGCGGTACGAGATCGCCGCCGGCGGCACCGAGCACGGGTTGCAGTTGCAACGCCCGCCGGCCCGCCAGCAGGGCGGTGGCGGTGGCGGTGGCGTCACCCAACGGGGTAAGGCAGTCGCACGCCTCGATCCCTGCCGGAAGGGAGTCCGCGCTTGGACTCATGACGGAGGGTCGGGCGCCGCGGTAGGCCGCCGGCCGCGGATGAAGGCGGCCAGGGTGGCGACGGTGGCGAGCGCCTGGCGCGACTCCTCGCTGCTGCCAATCTTGATTCCGAATTCCTTTTCCAGGCGGAGCACGAGTTCAAGTGCGTCGATGGAATCCAGGTCAAAGCGGGACGCGCCAAAGAGCTGCTCATCGTCAAGAATTTCCTCGGGCTTCACATCCTTCAGGCGCAGGGTCTGAACGATGAGGTTCTTCAGGCGGGCGTTAAGCAGATCGGACATCGGGTCTCACGGGACGCGGCGGAGCACATGACAGACATTGCTGCCGCCAAAACCGCTGCTATTTTTGAGTACGAGGCGTGGCGCCGAGTCAAGTGAAGTGCGCGGCAAGTCGAAGCTGGCGCATGCCGGATCCGGCTCTTCAAGATGCGCCGCGCCGGGAATAAAGCCCTCGGCCAGGGCCAGGGCGCAAAAGGCGACTTCCATTGCGCCGGCGAGAGACAGCCCATGACCGGTGAGCGCCTTGGTGCTGCTCACCTTCGGACGAGCGCCGCCAAACACGGCTTGGAGGGCGAGCGCCTCGGAGCGGTCGCCGGCGGGGGTGGAGGTGGCATGGGCGTTGACGTAATCGATGTCGCGCGGGGTGACCTGCGCGTCGGCCAGCGCGCGCCGCATGGCCTCGCGCAGCCCTGCGCCCTCCGGGTGGGAGGCAGCCACGCTGTGACCGTCGCCCGCCTGACCCCAGCCGGCGAGCTCGGCGTAAATGGGCGCGCCCCGGCGATGGGCAAGCGCCGCGTCTTCAACCACGAGCGCCACGGCGCCACCAGTCCCGACGAAACCGTCGCGTCGTCGGTCAAACGGACGCGAGGCAGTGTCGGGGTTGGGATTGACGGAAAGTGCGCGCAGGCTGGCGAAGGGCAGGATGCTCTCGGTGTTCATGTCCTCGGCCCCGACGACGAGCATGCGCTGCTGACGGCCGAGACGGATTTCATCCATGGCGTAGCCGAGCGCGTGGCTGGAAGAGGTGCAGGCGGAGACGAAACCACAGACCGCGCCGCGGATGTGGTAATAGGCGGCAAGGTTGAAATTGAGCGTGCCCGCGATGGAGCTGACGATGCCCATGGGATTGCCGCGCTCGCCGCGCGTCGCGTACATTTGGCTGAGATGCTGGCCTAGCAGCAAAGGCGAGCCGGCCGAGGCGCAGAAGAGCCCCGTGCCGCCGTCAGACAGGGCGTCCACCCCGAGACCGGCCTCGGCCAGCGCCTGCTGCACGGCGCAGAAGGCGTACACCCCATGCGGCGCCAGGCCGCGCACCGTCTCGCGGTCGATGGCATACGCGGCCGGCCAGTTCCAATCGCGCCAGTTCGTCGTGGGAAAGGCGAAGTCCTTGACCGTACCCGCAACCTTCACCGGCACGTTGGGATTGTCGAGAAAGACAAAGGGCTCGAGGCCGTGCCGAAGTTCATGCAGGTTTCGCAGGACCGTCGCCTTGTCATTGCCAATGCTGGTAATGAAACCCAAGCCGGTGATGACAGGCAGGGGTGGCATGTGGTTCAAGCGGTCAGGCCGCTCTCTTGGCGGCGGCCTTGCGCAGAATGAATCGTCGCAGCTCGTCGATCGTGCGGACCTTGAGGATTTCCTCGTTGGAGATGGAAATCCCGAACAGATCCTCGGCGAAGAAAATGATTTCGGTGATCGCCAGAGAATCAAACCCCAGGCCATCCATCAGCGGCGTGTCGCCGGGCAGCCCGGCGAGCGCCGGGCCGGTTTTTTTCGGAATAAAATCCTCGAGGATGGCGAAGATCACAACGTCGAGGTCGGCAGCCTTGCCATCGGCTTGAAAGCGGCGGAAGGCGGCGCGGGCATCCACTGGCAGATGGCGCAGCTTTTCTTCCAGATCAACCGGCGGAGTCACGGAGGTGGAAAGCGGCAGGTGGGTTTCCATACGGCGGGGTCTTGAAAGGTTGGTCGGCTCGTGGCGCAGGATGAAAACGCGGGGTGGGAAGGCAAAAGCAAAGTGCCGGGGCGGCGCGAGGATTCACGCTTTCAAGGCGGTGTATTCGCTGAACAATCCCAGGAGGGGCTGGCGGGCCACCTGAACAAAGCCGGAAGTCCGCAGCGCTTCGAGCACTGAATGGGGCGGCACGCAGGCGTCCATCGTTTCCCAGAAGTAAGTCATCATCGTGGCGGCCTCACGGCTGCGGGTGAACAGGCGGGTGAGGGAAGGGTAGATCCGTCCGAAATAGAGCCGGAACATGAACGCGCCGAGGCGCCGCGTGGGCTTGGTGACCTCAAGGATGAGCAGTTTGCCGCCGGGCCGGAGCACTCGGCGGAATTCGCTGAAGGCCCCTTCGAGGCTGGCGACATGGCGCAAGGCGTAGCCCATGGTGAGGAAATCAAAGGTGCCGTCGGCAAACGGCAGCGCCTCCGCCCGGCCGAGCACAAAGCGGGCGGTGAGCTTGGTGCGGGCGACCGCCAGCATGCCTTCACTGGGATCGAGGCAGGTGATGTTTTCAGCCGAACCGAGAATCTGCACGGCCGCCTCCGCCATCAGCCCCGTGCCGCAGGCCACGTCCAGCAGCTGCATGCCAGGCTTGAGGCCGTGCCGCTTTTGCGCCCATCGGCGGTAAAAGGCGCCGCTGTGTAAGAAACCCCAGTCCACCACCGCGTCGTAATACTTCGCGCCGTCGTCGAAGAGATGCCGGACGAAGGCCGGCTTTTCTGCGGAGCCGGCATAGCGGGCGGTGATGGGCGGATGGGGGATCATGCGGTCAGGCGTTGAGGCTGGGGCGGGAGGCGCCACGAGGTGAGAAGAGAGGAACGCCGCGAACGGGCGCAGGCCAAGAAGAAAACAACCCAGCAGATCGTTGATGGCTCCCCGGCAAGCGAAATCCAAAGTACAACAGCGGCCGGCCCACGGATGGGGGCGGGCCCGGTTTTCCAGCAGGTAAATCAATAAAAGACCAGTTTCAAACCGATCGGTCGCCCGATCGTACACTCTCTTGACGCTCTCCGGCTGTCACCCAGTCTTCACGCTATCGTGCGAACCCCCTGGCTCTCTCTTGCGCCCCGCCGTCCGTCCTCATGCGCCACTTCATCAAGATCATTCTGCTGGGCCCCGTTCTGAGTGCCGTCGCCTTTGCGGCTGAGCCGGCCTCGGGGCGCCCCTGGGAATCGAGCGCCCTCAACATTGAATCAGGAGTGCTTTGGGAAATAGGCACCGGCACACCCTTCGCCTACCGGCTGGTGCCAACGCAGTTCTCGTGGCGATCCAAGGAGGCCCTGGGCCATGCTTTTTCAGACGGATCCCGAATTGTGGTCCGCCACCGGCTGACCCTGATCGGCACTCTGATTCAGAACGGACCTGAATCCCATTACGCGGGATTCTCGGGTTCGCCATCGCTCGAATGGTGGGACCGGACCGGGACTTGGTCGTTATTCGCTGGCTCTGGCGGTGGCGCCGGATTGATCGATGCCCGGGGGATCAAAGGCGGGCAGGGCCAGGATTTCACGCTGAACTGGTTCATCCGGGGCGGAATCGAGCATATTACCGTGAAAAACATCCGATGGAGCGCGGGCATCATGTACCAGCACATGTCGAACGGGGGGCAGACCAAGCCCAACCCGGGGATCGATGCGCTGGGTTTTACGGTCGGTTACTCCTGGGCCTATTGAGCCGAGGCGGAAGCCGCGAAACAGAGGCGCAACGTGTGGTTCTTGATCATCTTCAATCTGGCCGGGAAACTGGCGGCCATTCTCGTGGGGTGGACGGCGCCCGCCGCCGCACTGGCGCTTTGGTTTGTACCCGATGCGGTGCTGGCTTATCACCTCTTCGCACCCCGGGCGCAGGGATTGGTGCGCATGCACCGGCGTTTCGCGACCGAGCGCCAGGAGGTGTGGCTGACCATCGACGACGGCCCGGACCCCGAAGACACCCCGCGCATCCTCGAGCTGTTGGCGGCACACGGGGCGCGCGCGACCTTTTTTGTGATCGGAGAAAACGCCGCCGCCCATCCCGAACTCATCCGGGCGATTGCAGCCGCCGGCCATGAGGTGGCACACCACACGCACACGCATCCCCTCGCGGCGTTTTGGTGTGCCTCGCCGGCCCAGGTGCGATGGGAACTCGACGCGGGGCTGGAGGCATTGCGCCTGGCAGGAGTGAGACCGACGCGTTTTCGTCCACCCGCCGGGATCAAAAATCTTTGGCTGGCGCCGGCCCTCCACGCGCGCGGACTCACCGGCGTGGGCTGGAGTGCCCGCGGACTGGAACGCAGGCGCGGAGATGCGGAGGCGGTGGCGGTCAGGGCAACCCGCGGCCTCACTCCCGGTGCGATTCTCTTGCTTCATGAAGGCCCTCGGGTGCCGGCGGCCATCCGCATTGCCGCCATCCGCCATGTGCTCGAGCGATTGCAGAAACTTGGCTACCAGTGTGTCGTGCCCGGGCCGGATCAGCTAATTCGCGATGCCCCGCTGAATTTGCGACGATCCCGGACAGACCCGAAGCCATAGCAGGTGCACCGCGGCGACGGTCGCACCGAGCACGACTCCGGCGAGGACGTCGAGCGAAACATGCTGCCGGACGGCGACCGTGGAATACAGAATGCTCAGACACCACAACCAGTTAAGTGCGCGAACGAGGCGCCCGGCGCCCAGCTGTCGCCACAGACGCTCGAACCAGACAGCGGTGAACACGGCAAAA
>JBAZMN010000010.1:0-13978 GCA_041649735.1 Opitutaceae bacterium
TTCGTTCCCGCCTCCCCCGCCTGAACTGTCGGGACGGCCCGTGGCTCAAAGCCGTCGCTGCAGCTCCATCCTCTCCGCGGCCCGGTCCGCGTCACCGGCCAAATTGCGTTCCTCGCCGGGATCACGGGCCAGATCGAAGAACAGCCATGGGGCGCCGGTCTCGTTGAGGATCAGTTTGTGTGACCGCGTCCGCCCGCCGCGCCAGGGACGGTCGCACTGGTGCGGCAGCCGGACCACGCTGGGCATGGAGATGCGCTGCAGTTCACTTTCGGGTTCAGGGTTCCGGGCTCCGGGTTGTGTCCATTGCAACGCCCAGCGGGGCAGATCAAGGAGTGAAACCAGCTCGGAACTCTGGACTCCACACCTGAACCCGCGCCCCGCCGCCCCGCGCACCAGCAGGGGCACGCGGATGCTTTCCTCGTGCGGCCAGCCTTTGCGGAACAGGCCGTGCGCCCCGTGCATGTCGCCGTGAACGGAGGTGAACACCACAAAGGTGTTCTCGCGCGTCACCTGCGCCAGCAACCGGCCGACCGCCTGATCAGTCGCCTCGAGATGCGCATAATAGCCGGCCAGTTCGCGGCGGGCCCTCGCCTCCACCTCTCCGCCGCACGGCACGTTGGCCGGCAGCAGGAGCATGCGGGGATCGCCGGGGGTCGCGCCCGCGGACGGCGCCCCGTACGGCGGATGCGGGGGCTCCAGGCTCACCACGCAAAACCACGGCCGGTGGTTTTCGATATCAGCGATCCACGCCGCCGTCCGCGCACAGAGAATGTCGCTCTGATAGCCCGCGAATCTCACCGGTTCCGGCAGCCGCGAGCCGTGCAGCCACGGATCGTTCAGCAGGAATCCACTCTCGAATCCCTCCCAAAACTCGAACCCGCCGCGCCAGGCCGGTGGCACCACCATCCGCGCATGCGCCTCGCCGACGAGCGGAGCCGCGGGATCGCGCCGGTAGAGATGCCACTTGCCAAAAAATGCCGTGGCATAACCCCGCTCGCCCAACCGGTGGGCGATGGTGCGGGCTTGCGGAGGCAGCGGGTCGTAATAATCACGCACGCCGTTCGCGGGCGATGTGACTCCCGTGAGCAGGGCCGCGCGGGCAAACGGCCCGAAGGGGTGCGGGGTCACGGCCTGGACATAGTTGACCGCCTCCGCCGCGAGCGCGTCGAGGTGCGGAGTACGGGCGTTGGGGTCGCCGGCATAACCCGTGGCCTGTCCGCGCCACTGCGTGGTGACAATCCACAGGATGTTGGGCGGAGACACAGCCATGGCGGTCAGGCGAGCTTGCGCACAAACTCGGGCCGGTTCAAACGCGACTTTGCCGGCACGGCGCGGGGGGCCGCGTCAACGACCGGCCGGAATCTCCACCGGGGGTGACACGGGGTGCAGGTTGCCGCGCCAGAGTTCGCGGTAAAGGGGATGCCCGGGACGAGGGATCCGGTTCTCGTCAAAATCGCAGGCCGCGACGTAATCGAAGCCGTAGTGAAACGCCGCCAGCAGCAGGCGCTCGGAGAATTTGCCGCGCGCGTGGAGGGCGTGGCGGCACCAGGCCAGGTAATCGATACCCGTCTCAAGGTTGGTCTGCCAGTCCCACACCGCGGGCTCATAGGGCCGGGTGGAAACGGTGGCCCACGAAACAGGCTTGAGCTGGAGCAGGCCCCGGGCCTCGCCGTTGCGCGCCCGGGCGTCGAAACTGGATTCAGCGGCGACCAAGGCATAAATGAAGGCGGGATCCAACCGGTAGCGCGCCGCCAGCGGCTGGATCGCCCGCCAGACCTCGCCGCGGTCGACCGGCTCGCGCCGGACGCCGCAGCCCGCGGCCAACAGAACGAGGAGCACCAGGACGATATGTTTCACGCATCCGGGGGCCTTACGCAAAGCCGCGCGGCCGCAAGGCAGCGCGGCGCCGGGGCCAGGCCGTTGATCATCCTGCTGCAGCGCCATTTCCAATTTCCGACCCCCGGGGCAACGCACCGGTTTTTTGCGCGAGGCGAAAAATCCGGCGGGCATTGTCATGCATGATGAGGTCCACCAAATCCAAGGCATCGGCGAGCTTGAGCCAGCCTTCCTCCACCAGTTCCGACAGCGCCAGCGCGATGCCGCGGCGGGCCAGGGCGGCGTGGCCCAGCACCGGTTCCACGGGAATATAGTCGCCACCGAACGGCAGCAGCTTGTTGATCGGCGCCGTGACGATGTGCTTTTTGAGGTAATCCTTCGCCGCCACGGGATTGATGATCCACGACCAGCACATGTCCACGTGCGCGTTGCTCCAGTGCTTGGCCACGGAGAGCAGTTCCTCGTAGTACGGATAGCAGATGTGCATGAAAACGAACTGCGTGTCGGGTGCTGATCGGCAAAGCTCGGCCGCCGACCCCGCGTTGAGCCGCAACCGCGACAGCGGCATGGAGTTCTGGCCTGCGTAGTAACCGGTATGCAGTTTCACGGGAAGATGGTGGACCGTCGCCCGGTCCACTGCATACCAGAACAGGTGGTCCTCCATCCGCTTGCGCTCGTCGTTGGTGACCGGCTCCTTTTGCAGCACCTTCCTGAAGACCGGCTCGGCTTCCTCGGCCGGAACGCGCGCGTAATCGATGTCGCGACGGTAGGCGTCCTGCGATTTCACCGCCACGGCGTACTTTGCGTAGCGGTCAAACCACCAATTGATGACGTGGTGCCAGTCCGCCAACGTTTTCACCACGATGCCCGTGGGTGGTGCGTACTGGTTGAAGTTCGGCCCGGCGAACATCCCGACGATGCCGAGGTCGTACATCAAAAGCGACGGCATGTCCGATTGTTTGAACGGTTCGTCCAGCAGGCGGTTGATCTGGCAGGACTCGATTTTGGCGCGGTCCTGTAGAATCTGCTGATAGAAGCCGGGGCGCCGCGTCTGCTCATAGCCGCTCTGGACGGCGGCGATGTTCCGCTCCGTCAGATCTTCCACGGCGTAAAGCTCCTGAATCGAGATCCGCACCGCCTGGGCATAACCGGTGTTCCTGACCGCCGGCCAGTAGGGCGCAATCAGTTGCCACTTCGCCAACGGATCGACCTTGGGGGACAGAAAACGGTCCAGATCGGCCCTGGGCATGCCGGCGGTCAGAAAGTCCGAGTCCAGGTAGTGGCTGAAAAGCAGCGCCCAGTCGTCGCATGGCACCCAGGGGGGCGAAACTCCTTGCAGCCGCTCCTTCTCCTCGAGCAGGTGTTCATGCGTGTCGATGAGCGGCGTCTGGAGGACACGTTCTGAAATCAGTTTTCGCGCCTCCGCTGCCGAAGGCGCCGGGCGCAGGCCCGGCACCGCGGCGTCGGCGCGGCTCGTAGTTTGACCGAGGGCGGCAACGGCGGCTCCTACCGCGCCGATACCCTTGAGGGCCGCCCGGCGCGAGACGAATTTCTGGGTGTTCATGGGGGAACGGTGAGGAAACGGTGCCACCTTCTTATCAAGACGGGCGGAGACTCTGCAAATCGTAAGTACCACCCCGGCGGCGGGACCAACCCTCCTCCGCTCCCTGGCCCCGCGCCAACACCGGAAGCAATGCCTGCATGAATCTGAGGAGGGACAAGCCATCAGACCGCCCGCAAATGACCATCCGGCGCGTTGCCCGCACCCCCGCAGTCGCGCAAAACCGCGCCCGCGCGCCGACCCGTTATTCCAGCTGCCGAAAGACGAGCGAGGCGTTCTGGCCGCCGAAACCGAGGTTGTTGCTCAGCACCGCCCGCACCGGCACGGTCCGCTTGAAGTTGGGCACGTAATCGAGATCGCAGTCGGGATCGGGTTCCTCGTAGTTGATCGTCGGCGGCACTTCGCCGGTCTGGATGGTCTTGGCGCAGATCACCGACTCGAGGCCGCCGGCCGCGCCCAGCAGGTGACCGGTCATCGATTTGGTGGAGCTGACCATGAGCTTGCGGGCGTGGTCACCGAAGACCTGCTTGATCGCCAGCGTCTCGAACTTGTCGTTGTAAGGCGTGGACGTGCCGTGGGCGTTGAGATAGTCGATCTGGTCCGGACGCAGCCGGGCCACGGCCAGTGCGCGGGTCATGGCCAGCGATAGGCCGCGGCCCTCGGGGTCGGGTTGCGTGATGTGAAAGGCGTCGCAGGTGGCGCCGTAGCCGACCAGCTCGCAATAGATGCGGGCGCCCCGGGCCCGTGCATGCTCCAGCGTCTCCAGCACGAGGATGCCTGCGCCTTCGCCCATGATGAAGCCGTCGCGCTGCTTGTCGAAGGGACGACAGGCCTTGTGCGGTTCGTCGTTGCGCGAACTCATCGCCTTCATTGAGCAGAAGGACGCATAGGAGAACGGCGTGATGGCCGCCTCGCTGCCGCCCGCGATCATGATGTCGGCCTCGCCCCGGCGCATGGCATGGAAGGCCTCGCCGATCGCATGGGCGGACGTGGCGCAGGCGCTGACCACGGCAAAATTGGGACCGCGCGCACCGAATTCAATCGCCACGAGGCCGCTGCACATGTTGCCGATGAGCGACGGAATCGTGAAGGGCGACACTTTGCGCGGACCGCGCTCCCACAACACCCTGAGCTGGTGCTCATAGGTGTGCATGCCGCCGATGCCGGAGCCGATGATGACACCCATGCGGTCGCCGTTCTCCGCGGAGGGCTTGAGGCCGGCATCAGCCACCGCCTTCTTGGCCGCGACAAAGCCGAAGTGCGTGTAGCGGTCATTGCGCCGGATCTCCTTCGGATCCATGTGCGTGGTCGGATCGAAACCGAGCGCCTCCGCGCCGATCTGGCAGGTATAGTCGGTCGGATCGAACTGGGTCACGCGGGCAATGCCATTCTTGCCGGCGAGGATGTTGTCCCAGAAAGCATCCACCTCAATGCCGAGCGAAGCGATCACACCCAAGCCGGTGACAACAATCCGCGGAACGGAGGGATCGGAATCCATGGATACAAGAAGGCGTCCTACCGAAAGGTTCCCCCGGGAAACACGGTAGAACGCCGCAAGAGTGGTGCGAAAGAAATAATTATTTCGAAGAGGACTTTTCTTCGATGTACGCGATCACGTCGCCAACCGTCTGGAGTTTTTCGGCGTCGGATTCAGGGATCTCTCCCTTGATCTCATCCTTGAACTCTTCCTCAAAAGCCATGATCAGCTCGACAGTGTCGAGCGAATCGGCGCCCAGATCGTCAAGGAAGGACGCTTCCGGGGTGATCTGCTCTTCGTTAACATTCAATTGGTTAACGATGATCTCTTTGACGCGTTGTTCGATGGTTTTCTGATCAGCCATATTGGATTAGGGCAAGGGTTCGGGCTGCTCTTTGGCATCACATCACCATGCCGCCGTCAACGGTAAAAACTTGGCCGGTGACGTATCCGGCCTCCTCAGAGCACAAAAAGGCGGCCACATGGGCAACATCAGCGGGTTCACCGAACCGCTGCAGCGGAATGAATTGCATGGCCGCCTTCGTCACTTCCTCGCCCAAACCGGCCGTCATGTCGGTCTTGATGAATCCAGGCGCAACCACATTGCAGGTAACACTCCGGCGGGCGAATTCCTTGGCAATGCTCTTGCTGAAGCCGATCAGGCCGGCTTTGGCCGCGGCATAATTGGCCTGGCCGGCGTTGCCGGTGAGGCCCACCACAGAAGCGACGTTGACGATACGTCCCCAGCGTTTCTGGGTCATGGCCCGGCCGAGGTATTTCGTCCAATGGAAGCAGCTGGTGAGGTTGGTGGTCAGCACCGTGTTCCAGTCGTCCTCCGACATGCGGAACAGCAACCCGTCGCGCGTGATGCCCGCATTGTTGACGAGGATGTCGATCGTGCCGAATTCGGCCAGCAAGTCCGCCGCCGCCTTGGCCACGGCCGCGCCGTCAGCCACATCCACCGGCAGCGCCCGGGCTTTGCCGCCGGCGGCCTGCAAAGCGGCGGCGATCGCGCCGCAACTCTCCGCGTTTTTGCTGACGCAAATGACAGTGACGCCGTGCTGCGCAAGTTCCTCGGCAATGGCCTTGCCGATGCCCCGGCCGGCCCCGGTGACGAGTGCGATGCGGTTGTTGAAGGTCATGCTGCAAGTAGCATGAATTGAAAAGGAATGGGCGAGCCGATTTTTCACCAAATCGGCGGGGAACAAGTCCCGGTCTGCTGCGCCCTGCCGGCCGCCCAAACAGGCGATGGAGCAGAAGTCTCATGAATTCAGCTAGTAAGGAGGTTGGAAAATGCTTACGGTGCAGTTTCCAATGATCACGTTTGCTCGCAGGAACAAGGCATGGCCGGCCGTTAGCTTGATGCCCCTTTCACGAAATTCCTTTGCGCGGACTGAAACAACTTTCTAACAAGGAGATCGATTACTGTTCCAGCGACCGATCAAAAAGCCGCACCGCCAGCCGAAACCACGCCCGCCTATGAAGACAACGCTCTGCTTTCCCACCGCCGTCCTGCTGCTGGCCCGCGCCGCCGCGGCGGGGCTGGCCGCTTCCCTGTCCGCAGCACCGCTGATGGAGACCACGGCAATCCATGCCCAGCCCGACGCCGCTTCACCTGCCATCGGTTATCTCAAGGCCGGCACCGAACCGGCAGCGGCCGCCAACGCCACCGCCCCGGGAGGCTGGATGGCCATCGAACTGCCCGGTCCGCATGAGGGCTACGTGAACAATAATGATTTCAGCAAAAGCCTCGACATCCATCCCGGCGCCGCGATCCGCCTGCAACCCAAGGCCGGCGCCCCGATTCTGACCACGATGCAAGAGGGGGACAAAGTCGAGATCACCGGCCTGCGCAGCGGCTGGACCCAGATCAAGCTCGCCAAGACCATCCCCGGCTACATCCGGATCGGCGGCACGCCATCAGCCCCACCGCCCGCTGTTCCATCGATTCCTGCGGCAGCGACGGCGCCGAGCGCCGGTCCGTCCCCGCTGGTCATCGGCAACGGACCGGCCGCCGCGCTGCCGCGGCAGTTTCAGGGGGTGTTTGCCGAAACCAGACGCATCCTGCTCATCGGGCCCCGCCGCGACTACGGTTACCAGCTCAACAACCTGGATGGCCAGCGCATTGCTTTTCTCGACGTCACCAGGCTGCTCGCCACCGATAAAATGGAGCCGTATCTCGACCGCCCCGTCACCGTCACCGGTGTACTCAAACAGACCCCCGACGGGAAGAACCTCGTGATCGAGGTCGAAACCCTGGAACTCAAATAAGGCTTCCCCGGCCGGCCGACTTCCCTGCGGCCGGCTTTTTATTTCGCTCATGGAACTGATCGACGGCAACAAAATCGCGGCGGACATCGTCGCCGAGCTCAAGGGCGCCGTGGCCGCCCTGCCGGGCCGCAAACCCTGCCTTGCGCTCGTGCGTGTCGGGGACGATCCGGCTTCGGTCTCGTACGTGAAGAAGAAGGAAAAAACGGCCGCCGAGACCGGCATCGAGAGCCGGGTGATCCTGCCGCCGCCCGGGATCACCCAGCCCGAGCTGTTCGCCCTGATCGACCGGCTCAATGCCGACCCCGCGGTTGACGGCATCCTGGTGCAATCCCCCCTGCCGGAGCCGATCGACGAACTCGCGGTCTTCCGGCACATTGCGCCCGCCAAGGATGTCGACGGGCTCGGCACCATGAATCTGGGCAAGATCGCGCAGGACGACGATTCGGGTTTCGTGTGCTGCACGCCCGCCGGCATCATGGAGCTCCTGGCCCGCAGCGGGGTCCGGCTGGCCGGCAAACACGTCGTTGTGATCGGGCGCAGCCTGCTCGTCGGCAAGCCGTTCGCGTTGCTGGCCATGCAGAAGAAACCGGAGGCCAACGCCACCGTGACGGTCTGTCATTCGCAGACCGCCGGCCTGGCCACCATCGCCCGCCAAGCCGATGTGCTCATCGCGGCCATCGGACGGCCGGAGTTTGTCACCGCCGACATGGTGAAACCCGGCGCGATCGTGATCGACGTGGGCGTCAACCGGGTGGCCGATCCCGCGAAAAAAACCGGCTATCGTCTCGTCGGCGACGTGCATTTTGCCTCGGTGGCGCCGCGGGCCGGAAAGATCACCCCCGTACCAGGCGGCGTCGGGCCGATGACCGTCGCCCTCCTGATGAAGAACACCCTCAAGGCCTACCGGCAGCAACATCACGCCTGACCGCGCAGGGCAATCTTGCCACCGCGTCCAACCCCAGCTTCAATTCCCTCCCCGCATGTCCATACCCAATATCCTCGTGGTGGACGATCAGCCCATCAACGTCCAGCTTCTCAAACGCAAGTTGGAGCGCGAAGGCATGCAGGTGACCGCCGCGTATTCGGGCCAGGAAGCCCTCGACCTGGTCAAACAGGAAAAGCCCGACCTCATTCTGCTCGATGTGATGATGCCGGAGATGGACGGCATCGAAGTCTGCCGGCGGCTGCAGGCAGAGGAGGAAACCCGCTCGATCCCGGTCATTTTCGTCACCGCCCGCACCTCGAAGGAAGGCAAGCTGGAGGGCCTGGGGGTCGGCGCGGTCGACTACATCACGAAGCCCATCGATCTCGACGAGACCCTGGCCCGCGTCCAGACCCAGCTCCGCTTCGCCGCCATCAACCGCGAGATCATCGATCTGCAGCGCCGGCTCACCGAGGCGCGCCGCGCGGCGACCATCGGCGCCGTCACCCAGGGCATCGCCCATAATCTCAATAATCTGCTCGGCGTGGTCATCGGCTATCTCGACCTCATCAAGGCTTACCATGACAAGCCGGAGCTCGTGAAGAAAAACGTCCAGAGCGTCGAGGAAGCCGTGCAGCGCATCGTGTCGATCATCCGGCAGCTCAGTTCGCTGGTGGTGAAAACGCGGCTGCCCGTCACCAAGGCCGGCCTTCAGCAGCTGCTCGAGTGCAGCCTGCAGCGTTATCAGACGGAATACAAAATCTCCCAGCCCGTCACCCTGCAAAACCCCCTTGCCGGCCTGGTTATCGAAACCCATGTCGAGGTCTTCGAGGAAGTCCTGTCAAAGGTTCTCATCAACGCCTGGGAAGCCTACGGTGACGACACTCCGCCCGAACGCCGGCCCATCCTGGTCACCACCGAGCTGGTCGACCGGCCGGCGGATGGCAAATTCGTGCGCATCCGGGTGGAGGACCAGGGGCGCGGCATCGATCCCGAAATCCGCGATCATATGTTCGAACCCTTTATCAGCGCCAAACACACGGTGGGCGTGGGCATGGGGCTCACCGTCGCCCGGCACGCCCTGCGCAACATGGGCGGAGAAGTCACGATGGAGGACCGGCCCGGCGGAGGCACGGTCGCGGTTCTCATGCATCCGCTCGCCCGCAAGCAGAAACAACAGTCGGACGAACCGTCGGATTGAACCGCTCGCCATGACCAGATTCGCCTTCATCGGGGCCGGCCGCATGGCCTCGGCCATGGTGGGCGGCCTGCTCGCCGCCCACGCGGCCGCGCCCGCCGAAATCGCCTGCATCGGCGGCACGGATGACACCGCCCGGGCGCTGGCCCGGCGTACGGGCATCGCGGCCGCCACTGATCTGGCCGCGCTGCTGGCCGCGGCTGACACCGTGGTGCTGGCCTGCAAGCCGCAGCAACTCGCCGGCCTGGATCCGCGCCTGGCCGAACTCACGGCCGGCCGTCTCGTCATCTCGATTCTCGCCGGCAAGCGCCTCGCCCGCCTGGCAGAGACTTTCCCCCGGGCGCGCAACCTCGTGCGGGCCATGCCCAACACGCCCGGCCAGATCGGCGCGGGCATCACCGGCTGGTGTGCCCTCAAGCCCATGAGCGCCGCCGACCACCGCCTGGTCGACACGGTGCTCGGCGCGCTGGGGCAGGTGATCGCGCTGGAAGAGCAGTTCCTTGACGCAGTCACCGCCGTCAGCGGCAGCGGGCCGGCGTTTCTCTTTGAATTTGTCGCGGCCCTGCGCGAGGGCGGCGTGGCGGCCGGGCTGCCGCGCGACGTCGCGGCCAAACTGGCCCAGGAGACCGTGCTCGGCTCCGCGCGTCTGCTGGCCGAGACCAAGACCGAGCCCGAGACGCTGCGCGACCAGGTCACCTCCCCCAACGGCACCACCTCCGCCGGTCTGCAACGCATGACTGCGCGCGGCTTCCGCGACACCCTCAAGGAAACCATTCTCGCCGCGAAGGCGCGTTCGGAAGAGTTATCCTTGGAGGCCTGAGCCCCGGACGCGGGGGAGACAGGAAATCGGGAGCAGGAATTTGCGTCTGGGGCGCTGGGGCTGCGCCGGCGGGGGGCGCAGACAGAGGCCACAGCAGAGCTCCTCCATGAGCGCCAAATCTGCAGACAAGTGCGGCCCGGCCGACGCAGACGAAGCAGAGCATGCCGGTGACAAGAAAAAGGGCACCGGCGTAGACCGGTGCCCTTGAGAACCTTCAGATCACTGTCCGCACACCGGCGCCGGGCCGAAGGCCGCAGCGCCAGGCGCGGGGAAACGCATCAGAACGAGAACGTATTGGTGACTTCCCAGGTCTGGCCTTCCTGGATGCGTCGTGAGGCGTAAGTGCCGTCGGGCTGGACGCTGATCGGAATCAGGCGGACATCTTCGCCGACATTACGGAGGTTGAGCTGGATGTGCCAATCGAGCTTGGCCGTGAGCTTGCGCCCATAACCGAACCAGAGGTCGACCGCGGACTGGCTCTTGCCCCAGTACGGCTTGTTGACGTCCAGGTTGTCACCGGCGGCGTTGAGCCCGTATCCGAGGATCACGCCCTGCTGCCAGCGATAGGCCGCCCCGACGTTGAAGCCTTTCAGATAGCCATGGTCAAAGGAGTAGCCCGTCACCGCATTGAAGCGCCACGGGGACATCTCCGCCACCAACCTGCCATTGCTTTGGCTCTGGAACTGATAGGCGGCCCAGACGTTTTGATTGTAGTACGTGCGGAGATTCATATCCCCGCCATACCACAAACGAAGGTCGCCGGCAGGCGACTCGAACTTCGCATGCTGGGTCTCGATGAAGTTGACCAAGTCGGCGCCCAGCGCAGTCTGGGAGGCCTGTTGCTTGGATGCGTTCAAGGATACGTTCCAGTTCTTCGTCAACTGGCCCACCAGTTCGAATTCAACGCCCTTAGACTCGTTGTTGACCGTGCCGGTCGGATACTGACCATTGACGCGGCCGGAGCCCGTGGCCTGGATATTGCCCGCGCCTCCGTCGTAATTGTAGCCAGGGACAGCGTTGGTCCAGTCTCCCGCCTTGGCCGCGGCGACGTTGATGCTATAACCATAGGCATCGAACCAGGCTTGAGACGGCAGTTGGGTGATCGCCGATTGCACTGCGGCCTTTTCCTTGGCGGTAATCGGAGCGTTCAGAAATGCCGGCGAGGTGGACAAACCGATCCAATTGGGAGTGCCATAATCCACGATGGAAAATCCGGCGTCGCAATAGGCCCAATTCCAGTACCAGTTGCTGGCATCGCCCTGGCCGGCAAAGCCTCGCAAGTCTGCCATCGCGCTGACCACGCTATAGGCTTCGAGCCGATACGCCCAATTCGTGTTGGCGCCGAGAGTGGAGGAGCCGGTGGTGACACTGGCGATATTGGCGTCGGTCACCGTGGTCTTGTACCACGTGACTTTCAAAGCCAGCCGGTCGTTCAAGGTGCTGATGACGACGCCGTAGTCCTTGGTCTTGCCCGCGGCGTTCGGCAACAGATTTGCACTGAAGCCGTAGCGGGTCTGCACCCGGGTGTTCTGGCTGTCGTTGTAGGTCAGGCTGAGGTTCGTGCCCCACGGAAGCTTGAGCGCCTTGACCAGGGCCTTCGGTTCGTGCAGCACGACACCCCAGCTCTTGGTATTGCCGGTCGACTTGCCCAGGAGCGGGTCGAATGGCTTCAGGCCGTAATTCATGTCGGCCGCGCCCAGGACCGAGCTGATCTTGGCTTCCCCGGAACGCTGTTTCTGCTCGTCGTGGCGCCAGCCAAAGGTCGCGGCGATGACGTCTTCCCACAGGAAGCCCTGCCAGGTCAGCACCTGGGAGGAGGTGGTCGTCTGGATCTTGCTGCCGTCGGTGTAGAGCTGATTGATGTCCCCCTGGTCCGCATTCAAGATCGGGAACTCGCTGTTGGTCCAACCCACATAGTTGGCAGGATTTGCCCCTTGAATCGAAGCCGCGGCATAGGGGCCGAAGGTAGCCGGCATCTGCCACGCTGCCGCGGGATTGACATAGTTCGGATCAGTCGGACTCGTCGGCTTATTCCAATGCGAGTTGAACCACTGGATGGTGGCTGTGCCGGAAGGTGACTGGACCGCGGTAATGGGCTGGAGATTCAGGCCGGAAGCCGACGATTTGCCGAAGAGCGGGGCGCTCAGGTAGGTGACCCAGTCCAGGACGGTATCGCCATTGACCAAGCCGTTATTGCTCAAAGCACCGGTGTTAACCACATCCTCGTACTGGCGGCCGACGGCATAACGGGCCCAACTCCGGGTCTCGGTATTATAGGTTTCCTTCGAGTAAAGCCCGGTGATCACGTGCCGGCCCAGAAGCTCGGTGAGCCACGATTTATCCAGGAAGTCGGTGGCCCGGACCTCACCGGTAACCGTTCCCCGGATGTTCTCGCGGGTGCTGAAGTTCGCATTGTTGCCATACCTCGAGGATGACCCGACGAACGCAGCCCCCGCATACGGGTTGGTTCCCTTCTGGCCCGTGCCATCATACTTTTTGACGTAAGGAGAATAGTACCCCCATGGGCTGGTATTGGCGGTGTTGGTGTTGATATCAATGCTGATAAACGGGTTGGAGAGGTTTGCCTCCGAGCCATCGTTATACCGCTGATAATCATACACCAAATTCACGGCCAACCGGTTGTTGAGGAAGGTCTGGTCGAGGGCGACATTGAAGGCCTGCCAGCCCTGCCATTCCTGCTTGTTCGGGCCGTCGATCAGGTTGTTGTAGAAGTCGAAGATCGTGGGATCGGTGATCGGCTTGTCCTTCCACAAGTTGGCGTTGGCGCCCAGCGTGGATGGATCGGTGGGATGCAACTTGTTATTGTAAGTGCTGTAGAAGTTAAACCCGCCGATGCCGGCGAGCGCGCCATACCAAAGGCCGCCAATCGCGCCTTGGCCGATCGATCCGTCGGGATTAAGTTGAAGACCTGCCCAGGTATAATACTTGGCTTGGGTGGCGGCGACGGGCGTCGACGGGTTGCTCAGGTTGTTGTAGTAGAAGACCGGATTGTAGTTGTCCTGGATACTTAACGCCATCGATTGGGTCACCCAAGGATTCTTGGATTCTCCATAAAGCACTCCATTGTTCGCGGTAACGCCAATGGAAGTGGCTCCGATTCCGGCGGCCTCGTGGTAAATCGGATCCCACGTCATCTTGTTGAAGGCCGGGGTAAACCAGACCGAGATATTGTCCGTCGGCGGCAGGATGCGGGGACGATTGGACCTGACTTCGCCGCGCTCGAAATTGGCCCGGAAGGTCGTATGGGACGAATCACTGTTGAACCACTTCGGATCCCAGCGCACGGCGGCAAAAACGCGCTTGTCGTGATTGTAGGCCGGCTTCTGCCGGTACTTGGTGTTGTCATCCAGCGCGGCGACGCGGATCGCAAGTTCGTTGGGGATCAACACATGGTTGAAATCCAGGACATTGCGCAGGCTGCCAAAGCTGCCGTAGCGGTTCTCCACCTTGTAGGCTTCCTTGAAGCTCGCCATGTTGACGCTGGCATTGATGATGCCGGCCGGGCTGCCGATACCGAAGAGAATGGAATTGGGGCCGCGCTGCAGGTCGACCCGGCCCACGATGTAGGAGTCCCACGGAATATTGGTCTGGAAGTAGTCGCGGGTGTTGTCAGCGGAGTCGAGACCGCGGACACGGGTGTTGTTGTTCGGTCGCTGAAGGTTGGGGCCTTCACTAATGCCAGCGATGAACGTGTTGCCCACCCCGGCGTAGTTGCCGTACACCCCGCCGACTTCCGTGTTGGGCGTGTATTGCAGCAGGGTCTGATTATTGGTGGCGTTGATGTCCTTCATGAACTGGGCGGTCACCACGCTGATCGAGGAGGCGACGTCCTTGAGATCGGTGCGGACACGGGTGCCGGCCAGCGTCGAATC
>JBAZMN010000011.1:0-13680 GCA_041649735.1 Opitutaceae bacterium
TCAAATACATTCCACACCTCATCGTCGGGGGTCACCCCGTTGAGCTTTCTTGTGAGCATTCTCGCGAGGCTGGCGCCACCCGAGCCGGTCTCCCGTGAAATCGTCACGAATACGCCGCCGGACTTATCCGGCCACGGCCCGTGCGATCCGCGCCATTGCGCGTCCAAAAAGGTATCCACTCTCTCCAAGAACCGGGAAGTTTTCATCGGGAATACGCTTTGACTGGGTTTGAAGAAGGAATGACATGGACAAGCAAAGCATCAGGCATTCCGCGATTTTCGCCGGTTGGGGTTATTAGAGGCAGCCGGTGTTTTTTCTCCCCGGTTGTGGTCGATCTAATCCGCCAATAGCATAGGCCTATTTGGCCGAACCGTCCCGGCTCTTCGGATTTTGAGGATGCCCAGCCCACCTATGGCCCATGCAGCACTGCACGATTTCCTCCCGCGCAAGGAGCAACGCCATGTTCTATGAACAGTCCACCAATCAGTTCCAAACTGTTTATGATTTGTTCATGATTTTGACGCCATTGTATATGTTTTCTTAATCAAGATTGGTATGCGCGCTGCATCATTGGTGGGTGTTCCACCATGACAGCCATCATTCTCCACCGATCTTTTCCCGACGCGGCGCTGGTGGAAGAGTTGCTGAGGCGATCGCAATTTATCGGGCTGAATATTGTAACGCAGCGATTGAGGCGGCGATGTGACCGCCTGCTCTTTAGGCCTAGTCGCGGTGGAATGCCGGCCTTGGTCCCGCTAACCAACTATTGGGAGAATTGAAGCGGGATAGTTTTCCCGGCCACAATGAATTTCTTCCCGAAGTGGAAGTTCGGGAAGATGCGATACGTATCGAAGGGGGCGACCCTCTCGTGGAACAGAGGGTCGCCCTTCTGATGCAATGACCCGGCCGAATCCCGCGCTAGACGTCGAAGTAAAGGTGGAACTCGTATGGATGGGGACGGAGGCGGACCGCGTCGTATTCCGTCTTCTTCATCTCGATGTAGTTTTGGATGAAGTCTTCAGTGAACACATTACCGCGGAGGAGGAACGCGTGATCGCCCTCGAGCAGCTCAAGCGCGCCCTTGAGCGAATCCGGCACCGTTGGGACCTTGGCTTTCTCCTCGGGCGGGAGCTCATAGAGGTTTTTGTCGAGCGGCTCGCCGGGATGGATCTTGTTGATGATGCCATCGAGACCAGCCATGAGCATGGCGGTGTTGGCGAGATAAGGATTGGCCGCCGGGTCGGGCGTACGGTACTCGATGCGTTTGGCCTTCGGACTCGGGCTGTAGGTCGGAATGCGGATCGAGGCCGAGCGATTGCGCGCAGAGTACGCGAGGTTAACCGGCGCCTCATAGCCGGGAACCAGGCGTTTGTAGGAATTGTTTGTCGGGTTGCAGATGGCGCAGAGGGCCGGCGCGTGCTTGAGAATGCCGCCAATGTAATAGAGGGCGAGGTCGCTCAAGCCCGCGTAATTGTTGCCCGCGAAGAGGGGCTTGCCGTCCTTCCACAACGACTGGTGCGTATGCATGCCGGAGCCGTTGTCGCCGAAGAGGGGCTTGGGCATGAACGTCACGGTCTTGCCGTATTTATACGCCACGTTTTTGCAGACGTACTTGTAAAGGCTCATCTTGTCCGACGTACGCAGGAGCGTATCAAACACGATGTCGATTTCGGCTTGGCCGGCGGTGGCCACCTCGTGATGCTCGCGCTCGATCGCAATGCCGAGCGAGATCATGGTGAGGATCATCTCATTGCGGATATCGATCAGCTTGTCTGTCGGTGCGACGGGGAAATAACCTTCTTTGTGACGGATCTTGTAGCCGAGATTGGCGCTGCCGTTGTCCTCCTTCTCCTTGCCGCGATTCCAAATGCCCTCGATCGAGTCGAGGTGATAGTAGGAGCTGTTGGAAGTGGTATCGTAACGGACATTGTCGAGAATGAAGAATTCCGCCTCCGGCCCAAAGTACGCCGTATCCGCGATGCCCGTGCTCTTGAGGTAAGACTCCGCCTTCTTGGCGATACCGCGCGGGTCGCGGTCGTATACCTCGCGCGTAAGGGGATCGATGACGTCGCAGGACAAGCTCAGCGTGGGGTTGGCCGCGAATGGATCGATGAATGCCGTGGTCGCGTCGGGAATCACGAGCATGTCGGATGAGTTGATCGCCTTCCAGCCCCGGACCGAGGAACCGTCGAAGCCGAGGCCTGCCTCAAATACGCTTTCGGTGAGTTCATTCACCGGCACTGCGAAGTGCTGCCAGGTGCCGAGAATGTCGCACAGCTTGAAGTCGACGATTTTAACCTCTTTCTCTTTCGCCAATTTAATGACGTCTTTCGGTGTCATGTTTCTTTGATAGCAACGAATTGCGAGTGAAAGGACTCGCGGCCAGAATCCGCGGGTGACCGGCCAGCGTGGTGGAAGCAGGCAGGGCGGCTCATAGGGTCCGGAACAGCAGGGGGAATGCCATCGGCCCGATCAATTTTCAAAATCGGAACCACTGTCGCGCGGTACGCCAAGATGAAAGCGATCTGGACTAATGACCTCCGGGCGCTGACGAACCCAACACCAACCGCGCTGCGTCAAGCTGGCCCGGCGACCCTAGCAGCAGGACGTGATCGCCTGACTGGAGCTCTTCATCCGGCCCGGGATTGATGATGTTGGCGCCAGAGCGCTCGATACCTACGATGCTCGCCCCAGTGCGGGTCCGGAGTTCGAATTCGCGAATGAGCTTCCCGACCGCGGGCGAACCGACATCGATGACCACCGTGGCCAGGTTCGCCTCGCGCAGCATGACTGGCTGTGCCGTGGGGATCCCGTGCGGAGACACCGGATTCTGCGCCAGAGTTTCCCGCAAGGCCACCTGCGCCATCGAATAAACCTTGATGAACGACCGACGCAGCAGCCAGCCGATCAACACGATCAGGATCAGCAAGACCAGCAGCATCCGGAACGGCGGCAGCAGGGTGGAACTCAGCACGAGGGCGTACAGGACCAGAATGACCGTGCCCGAGACCGGGATGAACTGCGCAACGATCGCCCGGATGGGCGCCGTGCGTTCGCCCGCCGCGGCCCGGGTGACCTTCATCTCGGCCACCAGGAGGCCGAGGGCCTGCAGCTTCCGCATCGTCGCGATCAACATCGGCAGCGCGGTGATCACGGCCACCAGCCAAAGCGCCGTCTTCAGCCAATCCTCGCGCGGCCCCAGGTTCCGCAATACCGGCGGCGGATGCTCGCCGGCGAACGCCGCCGCCACAAACACCGCCGCGATCAGGGTGGCGTTGAGCGCCATCTGCGCGCACCAGCGGCGAATCAGCTTTGCGGGAACGCTCGCACTTTGTCCGCCGCCGAACTGGCCGACCCAGTGCGTGTAGATCGCGAGGATATCCGTCAACGGCCGCGGAGCCATCCGTTCGAACCGGTCCACCACGTGATCCGCGCTCCGGATCAAGTATGGGGTGAACAGCGTGGTGACGGCGGAGACAGCGACCACCACCGGGTAGAGAAATGGGCTTGTCACGTTTAGCGTCACGCCGAGCGAGGCGATGATGAACGAAAACTCGCCGATCTGCGCCACACTCATGCCGACGCGCAGGGAAGTCCGGGTGTCGTAGCCGCCGAGGAACGTACCGCTGGCACAGGCGGCTACTTTGCAGGCCACCACCGCCACGGTGATGGCCAGGATGGGCGTCCAATGTTCCGCCAGCATCCGCGGGTCGATCAGCAAGCCGATCGCCACGAAGAACACCGCGCTGAACATATCCCGCACCGGTTCAATCAGAGTTTCGATCCGATGGATCTCCCGCGACTCCGCGACCACGGCGCCGATGACGAAGGCCCCCAGCGCCACGCTGTAGCCGAGCTTCGCCGCCAGCAGCGCCACGCCGAAGCACAGACCGAGCACGGCGACGAGCAGCATCTCGTTGCTCCGGAACCGGGCGACGTACCCGATCAGCCGCGGCACCACGATCAGGCCGACCACCAGCACCACGACCAAAAAGATGCCGAGCTTGCCGAGTGTCAGTCCGATCGCCCCCACGCTCAGCGCGCCAGTCATCGCGATGCCCGAGAGCAGCGCGATCATGGCGATTCCGAGGATGTCCTCTACGATCAGGATGCCGAAGACCAGCTGGGAGAAACGCTCCTTCATCCTGCCAAGTTCGCTCAGCACCTTGATGATGACCGTCGTCGACGACATCGACAGCATCGCGCCAAGGAACAGGCTGTCCGTGTTGCTCCAGCCGAAGAGCTGGCCCAACTCGAAACCGACCCACCCCATCGTGAAGATCTCCAGCAGCGCCGCAAGCAACGCTGTGCCGCCGACCTGTCTGAGCTTCCGCAGGCTGAACTCCAGGCCGAGCGAAAACATCAGCAGGATCACCCCCAGCTCGGCGAGCGTGTTGATCGTCGCCTCGTCACGGATCAGCGGAAATGGCGGGGTGTGCGGCCCGATGATGAAACCGGCGAGAATATAGCCCAGTACGACCGGCTGCTTGAAGCGATGGAAGACCACCGTCACGACACCCGCCACCACCAGCACCACAGCCAGGTCTTGGAGAAAATCGACGGTGTGCATAGTCGAAGACGGACCGCATTATCCACGGTAGCCTGCCGACGCCCAGAAAGGGCACCGGGATTGCTGCCCGCATGGATCATTGTGAGTGAGGAAATCCCTTTGTCTAGGCGGTAGGGCGGTTTCTTGACGACCGCCGCAGTCCTGCTTGGGGGGAACTCCAGCCGTGAAAGGGAACCGTCTCCCTCAAAGATCGGTCAACCGGGTTCACAATCCCTTTCAATCGGGTGGAACGAAAAGTCGCCCCCGCTGGCAGACACGCCCTTTGCCGGCACGCAGTCTGGAATCCACCAGCCCTTCGTTCCACGCCGGTCGGCGCCGGCCGGCGTGAAGCGAAGATCCATTTACTTTCGAGCGCGCTCAATGAACGCGCCGATCAGCCAGCCGGCAGTTCCGCTAAATATGCCAGCGATCAGTGCATGGCCGATTAACCAGCCGAGGCTCATTCCAACAACGGCACCTATCACGAGTCCCCATCCGGCCAGCGCGCCCGACTCGTGCGGCTGGCCGGTTTTGTCAGGAACAGATTTGGGTAAAGAAGATTTCATCGAAGAGATTGTGTTTGCTGGGTTTCAGGCGCCCGGCTTGTCCAGGCTATGGATCGCTCCGTCACGGCCCAACTCCATTGACGGTGGCGTTGCGCACATCTGCCGAATCTGGCGACGTGCCCGAAGACGCCTAGCTGCAACAGCTTAACGAAGGCTTCGCTCCGCGCCATAGCAGCTAAACGCACGGCCGTGGTTCTGGCCACGCACCGTTGACCGCCCGCTTCAAATCCGAAGCTCGATAATTCCCACCAAAGTCGGTCGATAGGAAAATCCGTTTCCCGGCTGCGACGGTTCGATGCCGTTTCGCACCAGCGAGGCCGCCAGCACCCCGGCAGGAATTGGGCGGAGAACCGAGCCCCAGACTTTAATCAGCTGCGGGGAAGTGGGTGGCTGAGTGGGGTGGCTGTCGAGAGCCACGAACTTGGTGATCGTGTTTTCAACCGACCTGATTTGCAGGCCAGTCCCGCCGGCCTCAGCCTCCGGCCGCGCAAATGACTCGCGTGCGAAAACCAGCCCCAGCACCACAAGCCCCGCAATTAAGCGAGCAGTGAGAGATGGCGCGGTGGGCATGCGTTGGACTTGGCTGTGGGATCTCCTGTTGTCAATGGCCGGTTTACCGGCCGGTCGCACCAATCACGACCCACCGCTGGCAATAACGGCGGCGGAGCGGGCGCTCTATGCGGGTTGAATACGAGCCTGTCCGATCCGTTGGGAGCAACGGCCAAACAACAAACCGTAGGGCGCAACGAAATCAGCATGCCTCGCGAAAAACCCGGCTCCGCACGGCGCCAGTACGCAGGGCCAATGCGAAATGGCCGTTCAGCCCAGCCAGCCATTTGGTACCAACGACTAATTTGGCTGTCAGGTGAGCGTAGGTACGTTCCGTTTGGCCAACCTATGCGTCAATTAAGACGCACTCCCCGGGTCGCTTTTGGCTGTTTTCGCGACCAGCTATTGCGTCAACCGGCTGGAAAGCTATGTGTTACTCATCACTTCCCTGCCAACATCAGCACGCGCGGGGTCCGCTTATTGCATTCCAAGCAAGTAACATCCATGACTGCCATGCGCCGCGGCTTCCTACATCATCACGTGACCAAACCGTCCCGCGTCGCGCTGGCGGCGATCTTCCTCAGCGCATCCGGGCTACCGTCCGGCTTGCAGGCGCTGCCGATCGTCAACACGCCCGACCCCGAGATCAGCGAGGTTTTTCAGGGAAATTGGGTCAACACCCTTAAGCCCTGCGAAATCCAATCCGGCAACCCCGACCAAAGACCGTGGGCGATCGAGGCCGCGGACCAATATCCAGGATGGTATCCGGCCATTGATGCGAAGTATCAAACGCGTTCTTACCTATTCTGCGAAAAGAACCTGGCGTTGGTTTTGACGGGCTGGCAATACACGACGAACATCTGTCGTTCGGCGGATGGCGGTGTGATGATGCTGGAGGATCAGCACTTCGCCCCAACGGCTGCATTCCGCGCCGGGACGACCTTTCCGCACCCGGCGCTTGACGCGAAGTCCATCAGTTACCCCCTGCGGGCTACGGCGACCATCGATTACATTCTGACCGGGGACATGATCTTCCGGTTTTCCCAGGATCGAGCGTGGCTGGCCGAAAACATCCCGCACCTGCGGGACGCCGCACGATGGCTGGAGGGTTGGATCGATGACCAAGGGTTGCTTGACAGCGAGGATTACGACCATGACTGCGTGATGCGCCGCGGCACCGATGGCACGGCCCAAGCGGCAGCTTTTCAGGCGTTTCGCAAGCTGGCCGCGATGGAGGACCTGCTGGGAAATGTCGCCGAGCGCGACCACGACGAACAGGTCGCCCGCGTCCTCGGCGAGGGGGCGAGAAGAATCCTCTGGGATCCCAAGCTGGGCTACTTTTACGAGTACGTGGAGACGAACAATATCGCCCGAAGCGACCGGTTGGGTTTCATTGGCGGGGTCAGTTCCGAGCTTGACCGTAAACACCCGGCTGCGAAAGCGATCGATGGAGTGCTCGGCTATGGACTCGATCTTTTCACGCCCATGGGCGTTGGTGCGCCGGGCGGGGCAGGGATGCGGGAATGGGCCGCCAAGGGTGAGACGACCGGCGCGTGGATCCAGGTGAATCTGGAGCAGCCCACGGCCATCTGCCGCGTGATCTTGTATAATCGGCAGGACGTCAAAATACAGCCGGGCGAGGCTTTCGCCGCGGGCCGTCTGGATTTCAGCGACGGTTCGACGGTGCCGGTGGTCTTTGGCCCCGGCGTCCACTCCCGGGCCGTGATTCCGTTTCCCTCACGCACGGTCACCTGGGTCAGGTTTATCGGTGGACAGATGCAGGGCGAGGGTTCGGGCAACGCCGGCTTGGCCGAATTCGTGATCAACCCAACCGCCGAAGCCTACCTCAAGCACACCCATGGCATGTCGGACACCAATTTCGCCCTGGTCGGTTATGGCGTGGCCGACGAGGCGCAGGCCCAAAGCGTTTGGAGGTATTTCAAAGCCCACGAGGACGCATTCTACCTTTATAAAGGCGTCGCTTACCCCACGTGGACGACGGAATCGCCGGAGTCCTACGGACCGGATGAGCTGGTGATCGGGCTGCCCGCGGCGGTCGGGTTGTCCAACAAAGACCGCACGGCTTTCGCCCGTCCCTGGCGTCACGACGTGTGGATGCGCCGACGCATGGGGGACGCTGATGGGATATACCGGACCATCACCTGGGTGAACAATTTGTACCATCTCGGGAATGGAGTTTACGGCGAGCGGTATGGCATTGGTCGCTACTGCCGCGGCGACGAGGGCGAGTATTATCCTCTCTCGGCGCGCAAGTATGCCGAATATCCGGCGGAGTACAACGCCACGGTCGTGGGCGAGATCGTCATGGGGGTCTCAGCCGACATTCACGGGACCATCGTTGTTGATCCGTGCGTTCCCGCCAGCTGGTACCAGTCGGGATTTGGCATCGAAAACCCGGGCATCCTGCAGGACCGGGATCTTGGGTACACCTATGGCGCCGGTCAGGTGCGGGGCTGGATCAAGGGGAAACCGGGTAAACAAGCCGTCCGTCTGCTGCTGCCGCCGAACGTCAAGGCTGCCCAGGTACTCCAGGATGGCCAAGCAATTCCGCATACCGAAGCGGGGCGATACACGGCTTTCACTTTGGACCTGGCGGCGGGGAAGACCCATACGTTTTCCGTTGAGAGCGCAAACTAGAGCCTGGCGCACTTTCGCGCCCGAGCGGTGTGCCACCCATTCCGCCTGCGTGCTGCTGATTCCCACCATCGGCTAAAACTTCACTTCCGCCGGTCCGGTCCCGATCCAGATCACCACGGTATTGTTCCCGTTCTTGAGCAATCCTTCCACCCGGGCATACGGGGCAAATGGATTCGCGGGCGACGGATCTCGCACCATGGCGTTGTTCGGATTCCCATTGGTCGTGGGCAGAATAAAGCGCTGCAGGCGGACCTCCTGGCCGTTGATCCACGCCCGGACCGTGAAGAGTTCCGATGTCTTCAACTGGACGCTGAAGATGCATTTGCCGGTCGGGCTGGAGAGCTGGAAGTCCTGGGAAAGCCAGAGGCTGCCGGTCGGCGCCGGGACTTCCGGCCTGACCGCGGCTTCCGTCCGGCCCGGTTCCGACGCGGGCGCGACACCTTCTCTCCATCTGGCTTGCAAGCTGACCTCCTGGATCGCTTCAGGGGTCTGGTCCCGTTGCCAGAGGAATCCGCCCGCAAAAGCGGCCAGCGGCTCCAACAAGGTTGCCCCATTGTTCTCTGGAAGAGGAAATCGGAGGGAGGCTCCGCCAAAGCCCTTTGACAACCCGCTCGCGAGTCCGTCCTGCAAGCCAGCGGTGCGCACGTTCCAAACCATCCATTCGTGATTTTTGGGAGCGCCGGGAAATTCCAGGTCAAGGCTCACGGCCGGAAGGCCGGCCGCAATCGGCTGGGGCCGGCCGTTCACCGTGACCGACTCCACCGTCTGGCCCGGCGGCGCCGCCAGCACCACGCCGGCCCTTTCGCCCGGCCGGCCCACAACCGAGGCCGAGTAACTGCGACCGTCCGCGTGTTCACTTTGGAGTTCCGCGCCATAAACGCCCACCGCCGGCGTTTTTTCCTCGGAAACCTCGACCACCGCCACGGTCGTGCCGGGGACCGTGACGGTGAGCTGATCACCGATGGCGCCCGTGGTTCTGTCTCCCACGGCCAAGCGACGGTTGCCGGGATAGATCTCGTGAAAGGCGAAACGCCGGCCGGGTTCGGAGGGGAATCCAATCTCGCGGCTGAGCGTGATCGGTCTTTCCTTGGTGTCGAAGTTGGGATTGATCACGAACAAAAAACCACGGCCGGCCTCGAGGTGGGAGAACAAGCCGGTCTGGCCAAAAGCCGGCGTCTCATCGAGCGCCTGCACCTGGCTGAGCATGCCGACATTGGTCCGGGCGAAGGCAATCCAATGCCGCAGGAATTCGGCGTCCTGGTCGGTCAGATCCCACAGCATGAGCGGCTGCGGCATGAAGAAGGTCAGGTTGGGGGTCATGGCCAACCGCTCCAGCACGAGGTAGCGGAACAAGGTGGAGGGATCCTCCATGCTCACGTCGCTGGGCCGGTCATAGTCGTCCTGCAGCCAGATGTTACCCTCGAAATCGCAGTAGCTCAGGAATCGCTCCTTGGTCAAGTAGCTGTAGTCGAGCCATTCCATGTCGTTGAGCCCCTTCATGGCGCTGAGCGCCGGCGGGCGATCCATATACCGCTTATAATGCTCCAGGAGGTACGGCGACTCACAGAACATAAGACCGCTCAAAACCCGGTTGAAAAGCGGCGCGCTCGCATTGCCGAAATGGCCCGGCCAGATGATCAGGTTCGGGAGCGCCGCTTTGATGTCGGCAAAGATTTTCAGCCAGCCCTGGTAATCCTGATACAACGACGGCGAAAGCGGCAGGGTGCCGGGGAATCCGCGGCTCTGGTCAAAGGGAATGTCGATCTTCTCCGCGTTCGAGTCGGTGAACAGGATGTCGACGCGGTTGCGGCAGAAATTGATGACGCTTTCCGCCAGGAGCTTGTTGTCGGCCGCATCTCGGCGGTTGGGGAAAATCCGGTAGGGATCGCCCGGCACCCAACCCACGCCGCCCCAGAAACTGGGTCCGAAGGATGTCATGGAGAACATGATCTTCAGCCCCTTCTGCGCGGCGTACGGGACCACCACCTGGTCCATCGTCGTCCACGCCTCCGGCACGTGGATGACAGAGGCCATTTCCGGACCGAACAGATGCCCCTCGATCCCGAAGCGGGCCGTGAGATCCATCGACTCCTTGAGCTGCGCCGGGCCGGCGCCCGGACCCATCGTGTACGGCAGGGAGTCGTGGAGGAAAAACCACGGCGGGCCGCCCAGTTCGACCGACATCGCCCGTTTGCCCATGGTCGGAGAGCCCAGCCGCACGAGGCGTTGCAACTGCCCAATTTCCCCCAGGTCGAGCGAGGTCCGGATTTTCGTCGGGTGCGGGCTGGAGCCGTCGCACTGGTGGTCGAGCCATTCCGGCCGGTGGTGGAATTTGCCCACGCGCCGCGCCGCGCCCAGGAAGGCCGGGTGCGTCGCGTAGTTTCCGTCGGCGGCAAGCGGGAGGCAGGGTGGATAGATCAGGGCAATCCAGCGCTGCTCCGTCGATGACGGGGGAATGCTGTAGGGCTCGCAGGCCGGCCGGTACTGGGCGAGGCCAGGGAAGCGCTGCTCCGCCGATGACGAGGGAATGCTGTAGGGGTTATCCAGGGCGAAGAAGTAACTCCCCTGGGCGGAATCCCTCGCCAGATGCGCCAGCATCTCGTACGGCACGATCGTGACGTCCGGGCCGAACTCGACGTCGTCGACCAGCACCTGCCTGACATAGATGCCCTCCGGTTTGGGGAGAGATAGTTCAATCCATTTCCGGAGGAAAAACTCATCGGCCCGGGCCTCGTAGTTCACCCGGACGACGACGCCCGCGGCGGACCGGAGCGTGAGGCGAAGCAAGGCATGCCGGGGCGTCTCCTCCTTCTGCACGTCTTTCACTTCGAAATCCCGGGGACGGAGCACGAGCCGCGTTTCGAATTCCGTACCCAGCCGGAATTCGAACTCGACGCTCCCCACGTGCTGCTCGGTCCCGGCTAGGCGGTTGGCGAGCGACACGGTCCGCAGGTCGGGAGCCAGGGAGAGCTTCCGTTCGAGACTGGCGTTGCCGATCGCCACCTCCGAGCCGTTTTGCCGAACATAGGGCGGCGAGGCCGTCTGCGCCGCCGCCGGAGCGATGACCCAGACGGCAAGGGCAACGTAACGGATCACTGCCTTCAGGCCGCTCTCCTCGGGCGGAGTGGAGCGGGGTCGGTCAGCTCCTTTAAAGAAGAGGTGTTCGAGCGCGGAGGCGAGGAATTGGCGCCGATCGAAGGTGAACCATGGGGTTTTTTGCATAACTAGGGGGGTTCTGGGAGCACCCGCAGCATTTGCGGATCGATTCGTGACATTAAGGAACAGGAAGCTCGATTAAAGATCGACCAACCGGGGGGTATTGAGCTGGTGAAGGATTTGCCGCCTCCGGTTGTGATCGGCTAAAACTGGATTTCCACCCGCCCGGCGCCGTGCAGGATGAACAGGCGCCCGGAGTCGGCCTCGAAGATCCAGCCGGCGGGCGTGGTCGTCAGCCGCGATTCCGGCCGGCCCGGCCGTTCGGCCAGCAGCCGGCCGTCGAGACTCACGCTCCGGGGACAACCGGCCACCACCAGGATCTCCTGGCCCGGCTCGGCCGTCTCGTACGCCACGAGCTGCTTCCCATAGCGGATCGTTTTGACCGGCGCGGAATGGTAAAACAGATGGTTCTCCCCCCGCGGCGCGGTCTCGGGAATCTCCGCCATCAACCGCGTGAGCTGCCGGTCATATTCGAGGGTTGGGGCGGCGAGTTCGTCCAGACCGGAGTTGAGCCCCAGCCGGAACTTGCCGTCACTCGTCACCATTTGGGTCATCGAATTGGCGATGCGGATGGCCAGCTCCTTCGCCTCCGGGTCGCCGGTCGCCCCGTAATCGCACGCGTAGGTCTCGGCCAGCCGCAGGTTGTGATGCGAGAGGATGACCGGGAACACGGTCTGCTCGACCGACGCCGGCACGCCCCGGTGGAGGCCGCCCGGCAGCGTCAGTTTTTCGCGGACGAAGGCCAGGATGCTCCGGGCCGCGGGCAGATAGGCCGGGTTCTCGAGATGGTGGTCGCACAGCCACTGCGCCGTCTCCAACGCCACCCACTGGTCGTAACTGCGTTTCGAGTCGTCGTTGGTGACGTCCCCATAGAAGCCGACCCAGCGGTTGTCCTTGATCGGGCCGTCGATCAGCCACTGCAGGGCGCGGCGGGATGCCTCGCGGTATTCCGCCTTGCCGGTCAGAACGGCCATCCGGTCGTAGAACCGGACATGCCAGATCTGGCTGCAGGTGTAGGGAGTCACCACCCGGCCCGTCTTCAGGTCGATCCGGAAGGGAAAACTGCCGTCGGCCTGCTGGGTGGGCAGCAGCGTCTGCGCGATCCACTTCGCCGTCTGAAAGTACTTCTCATCACCCGTCACGGCATACAGATCCAGATACGACAGGCCGGTGTACGAAGCCTTGTCGATCTCGAGCACGTCGATCAGCTCGCCGGTGTAGGCCTTGTTGAAATAGGCGTAGGTCGACCGCGGCACGTGCGGCAGGGCATAATCGGCCGGCGTGTTGTCGTGGTCGATGATCCAGTCGGCCCAGACGCGCGCCTCTTTGCGGAAGCGCGGGTCGCCGCTGAACAGATAATACGTCACGAACCCGGAGATGGTCGGCGGGCCGTTGTGGGAGGGAAACTGGGTCGGGCGTTCCAGGCCGCAATCGTCGAGCATCGACGCCCAGGAGAGAATGTAGGGGGGCCAGCCCGTCTTTTTGACGACCGCTTCGAGCGGTTCGGAGGTCGGTTCGCCGCCCAGACAGGAGACCCATTCGCGGTTGTGGAGCATCCACTCGCTATACTTTCCGATGATCCAGGCGTACGGCCAGCGGGGCACGACCCGGCCGCTGGCGTCATACTCCGGATTGAGCGGCGCGTGGACCACCGCGCCGGGCGGCAGATTCTCCACTGCGAAACCCTCGAAGCGCGCCGCGCCATGTCGCGTCCCAAGGCCGATCCGCCCGCCCTCCTGAAAGATCTCGGGCCCCCACTTCGACGCGTCGCCATAAATTTTGGATCCCCACGTCGTGGCGTCGGCGATCGGCTTGCCGTCGACCAGCGGAAACGAGGCCGCCAGCGGGGGCGCGCCGTCGATCGACGCCCGCACGTGTCCGCCGTCGGTTTCGACCTCGATCGTGTGCCAGGTCCGGCCGGCGTCGTCGGCCAACCGCGCCACGTCTCCCGGCATCCGTCCATACCGGTATGGTCCGAACCGGGTGATGCCTGCGTACCAGCCGGCTTTGCCCCGCCGGATGGAGCACAGTACGTAGACCCCCGGTTCCCCGGCGTGTACGACCACGCCGGCCTCCGCGCCGAACTGGTCGCTGTCGAGCTTCAGCCGCGTCCGCACCCGGCAGCGCTCAACCTGCGGGTTG
>JBAZMN010000012.1:0-12518 GCA_041649735.1 Opitutaceae bacterium
AGCTGGTCGCGGACGGTGTAGACCCGCCGGCGGATGTCTGCGCGCTGGGCGTGGTCGAGCACGGCGTAGGCATGCCAGGTGATGTTGGCCATCACTGTATACTGATCGGCACCGGTTTTCACCCCGGGACTGGCCAGGAAGCTGTCCGGCACGCCGGCCAGCTCGGCCTTGGTGAACGTGAGCGGCGCCTGCGCCCCGGTGATGTGGTTGGAAAAATCGGTTTCGAGCTGGGCCAGCTCCTTGCGCAACCGCTCGACTTCTTTGCGCTCAGCGGCGGGAAGATCGAGGCCGGCCCGGCGGTAGTCGCGCAGCGTTTCCTGGAAGATCTTGCGATCCTCGCCCGCCAGCGCGGGATTGGTTCGGGCGTAGGCTTTGACGGCGGCGTAAACGTCCTCGCGATAGCCCAGCCCGATAAACCACTGCTGCAGGCGGACGGACAGATCGGCCGCCTTGTCCCGCATCGCCTTGTCTGGATGCGTCTCCTGCAGGAAGGCGGTGCGATAGTAGGCGTTCTTGAAGAGGAAATCGACCGCATCGATGGCGCCGATCGTGCTGCCAAAGGTCACCTGGCCGGGGTTCTGCCCGGCGATCGCGGTGAGCGCGGCGTCGCCGGCGGCGATGACCCGTGCGGTCGAGGCCTCGAGTTCGGCGGGGGTTCGTTCAAAGACCGGCAGTTCGAGCACGGCGTGAAAACGTGAGGCGGCCGGCTGGTAGTCGGCAAGGGTTTTGGCCGGAGCGGCGGCGGCCAGCGCCGGCAGCACCAGGAAGACGATGCGGCGGGAAAGTCGGGATGGAAGCGCAGTCATGATGGACCGCACTGAATCAATAAAACAGGTTCCGGTCGAGGCTCCGGTACTGGATGGCTTCCAAGAGATGAGGCGCGGTGATGGCCTCGGCGCCGGCCAGGTCGGCGATGGTCCGCGCGACCTTGAGGATCCGGTCATAAGCGCGGGCCGAGAGATGGAGCTGCTCCATGGCCTGCTGGAGGAGGCGGCCGAGCGGAACATCGATGAAGCAGTGGTGGCGGATCTGCGTCTGCGTCATGTGCGCGTTGACGCCGGTGCGCGTGCCGGCGAAACGGGCCCGCTGCCGGTCGCGGGCGGCTTCGATGCGCGTCCGGACCGCGACGGATGGTTCTCCCGGCCCGGTCTGGCGCAGCTCCCCGATCGACAGGGCCGGCGCCTCCACATGCAGGTCGATGCGGTCGAGCAGCGGCCCGCTGATGCGCGCGCGGTACCGCTGGATCTGCGCCGGCGAGCAACGGCACTCGTGCCGCGGATCGCCCAGGTAACCGCAGGCGCAGGGGTTCATGGCCGAGACCAGCATGAAGCGGCAGGGCAGGGTGACCTTGCCCGCGCTGCGCGAGATGGTCACCTGGCCGTCCTCCAGCGGCTGGCGCATGACTTCCAGCGCGGAACGCTTGAATTCGGGCAGCTCGTCGAGAAACAAAACGCCGTGGTGGGCGAGGGAGATTTCACCCGGCCCGGGGATGGCGCCGCCGCCGAGCAGGCCGACGTCGGAGATGGTGTGGTGGGGCGCCCGGTAGGGGCGGGACAGGAACGGCAGCCCGTCGTTCAGGGTGCGGCCGGCGGCGGAGTGAATATTGAGCACCTCGAGAAATTCGGCGAGCGAGGGCCGGGGCATGATCGTGGGGATGCGCTTGGCGATCATCGATTTTCCTGCGCCGGGCGGCCCGATCATAAGCAGGTTATGCGCTCCGGCCACCGCCACTTCGACGGCCCGGCGCAACGCCTGCTGTCCCTTGATTTCGGAGAAATCACCGGCCGGATCACCGTCGCCGCCGGCCTCCTTCCGGCCGGCGGCGATGCCGCCCGGGAGCGGCGCCAGCGCGACCTCGCCGGTGAGGAAGCGAAAGGCCTCGTCCAGCGAGCGCACCGGGTAAACGGCCACGCCTTCCACCAGCGCCGCTTCCTCCGCGGAGCGGGGCGGAAGGAGCAGGCCGCGCTTGCCGAGCTGCTTTGCCAGCAGCGCCAGGGCGAGGGCGCCGCGCACCGGCCGCGTGGTGCCGGAGAGGCCGAGCTCACCGGCGATGAGATAGTCGGCAAGATGGTCGGCCGGGAGCTGGTCGGTGGCCCGCAGGATTCCCAGCGCGATCGGCAGATCGTAAAGCGCGCCTTCCTTGCGGATGTCACCCGGCGCGAGATTGATCGTCGTGCGCGTGCGCGGCATGTGAAAGCCGCTGTTGCTGAGGGCGGAAAAGACCCGGTCCTGGGATTCCTTGACCGCGGCATCAGGCAGACCGACGAGGATGAGATCGGGCGCGCCCGCCTCGCCCGTGTTGACCTCGACCAGGACCACCTCGGCCTCAATGCCCTGCAGCGCGGCGGAATGGACGGTTGCCAGCATGTTCCGGAAATATTCCGGAATCAGGAAAACGCCTGCTTACGTTCCAGGCAAGCTTGGTGATCGCGAACTGCGCCCCTGGGGGGGCTGGGGGAACGGATCGAGCGAAACTTCGGGTGCGTAGGCCAGGGTGATGGCCCGGGTCATGTTTTGCTCGATGGCCTGAAGATACGCATTCGGTCCGCCGGGGTAAGGGTCAGCCAGGTAGCGGTAAATGCCCAGATAATCGTGGGTGATTCGCGGCAGCACGAATTTTTCCCAGAACACGGGGGTCTTCGCAATGAGATCGCGCACGCTGCGGAAGAGGCGCTTTTCCCGCGGGATGTTGAAGAAGTTGTCGGATTCCTCGAACTCCGCGTACAGAAACGCGAGTTCGTCGACATAGTCGGGTGCCGCCATCTGGCCGAGGTAGTCGGCCGTGGCCAGGGCGCAGCCGATGAAATGCTCGACCTCGCCCGAAAAGTGCAGCTGGGTGATGTTGCTGCGCGGTCCGGTGCAGCGGATGGCGGCGACCACGGATTCCACCTCCTCGCCGTTGAAGCCGACCGTCGGGAGATAACTTGCGGCAAACGAGCAGCTGCGGATGACGTGGACGTAGGTATACTTGGCCCCGGTGCCCTCGCTGTCAGCCCTCAGCTTCAAATAGCCGGTGTCGTGCAGCAGCACGGCGGCGATGGCGAGTTCAAATTGCCGCTGGTTCAGGGCCGGAGTGACTTTCGCGCGATAGCGCCCTTCAAGCAGTTGGACAAAGCAAAGGGCCGCCTGCAGGGTGTGCTCGAAGTCGTGATAGCGCATGTCGAGCGGCAGATAATCGAGATACCGGCCGTGAAACATGTCCTCGACATCACGGAAGAGTGTATCGATCAACGTCGTGTCCGATCCGGGATGAGCGTGGAGAAAGGTCGCCCGCACGACGGCAGCCACCGCCGGAACACTCTTTGTATCTACTTGGGGAAACATCATTCTACGACGAGGACATTATTGCCAATCATCGGCGTTGGTGTGAGCTAACGTTTGCGTGTTGGCACCTGCAAGCTGAATCTCAGCGCTTCCCAAACGGCGGACAAGCATTAATACTTGGACGATGATTCTCGGCCTCACCGGCGGCATCGGCTGCGGGAAAACGACCACGGCAGAAATGCTGGCCGCTCATGGTCTTGTTCCGCTGGATTCCGATGCGATCATCCGGGGAATCCTGCAGAATGACCGGGAGGTGATTGCCGCCATCCAAACCCACTTTGGCCCGGGGGTGTTTGCCGGGCCGGGCGGGGTAAGCCGCCATGAGCTGGCCAAGCGGGTTTTTTCCGATGAGGCGGCGCTGCGCTGGCTGGAAGACCTCCTGCATCCACGGCTGTACGCCTACTGGCGGGAACTGTTCTCCGCCCGGCCGGCCGACTCGTGGGTGGTGGAGGTACCCCTGCTTTTTGAAAAAAGCCTCCAAAATTGGTTTGATTTCACCGTCTGTGTGGCCTCTCATCCCACCGTACAACTTGCGCGGCTTGAGCAGCGCGGGCTTCCTCCGCCGCTTGCGCGCGAACGAATTTCCAAGCAACTGCCTCTGGCGCAGAAGATTGAGCTGGCTGATTTTGTTTTATTGAATGACGGTTCGTCGGATTTCCTGCGCGATCAGGTGGCCACGCTGGTCGGTTCGCTTTCCACCCTTTAACACCCGCCCCCGCTCCTGCGGCGAGGCACCCGCGAGACTCCTGCGGGTCTGTTTTCCCACGTAATCATGGACCATACGCAAAACCCAGGCGACGAATTGCCGCCCGTTGAATCGGGCGGAGGCACTGCCTCAGAGGAATCCGCCGCCGAAGGAACTTCCGAAAAAAAACCGGTGCGCCGCCGTTCCCGATATTACCGGGCCAAGGCCGGCACGGTGGTGGCCTCCCCGCCTGACCCGGCTCCTGCATCCGAGGCCAGACCGGTGTCGGAGAAAAAAAATGGGGCGCAAGACTCCGCCCCGCCCTCGAGTCCGCCGGTATCCGCCGGGAGGGAAGGACCTGACGCCGGGTCTGCAACACCTGCCAGTGACACCGCCGGACAGGGCGAAGCTGCGCCAGGAGGAGACGAGGGAGGAGATGAAGGGAGAGGTTACCAGCATCAAGGCGGCGGGTACGACCCCTATTATTTCAAGAAGGGCAAGCGGCATAAACGAAAGCGCGGCAAGCATTGGCTGGGTGCGCCCGGGGCGGGGAACCAATACCCGCCGCAGCCGCCGCCGCCGAATTTGGCCCCGGTTTTCGGCGATCTGCCTGATCCGGCCCGTTTTGCCGATGTCGCCGCGCTCGATGCCCAGGCGTCCGAGCTTGCTTCCGGCAGGGGCAAACCCGTCAACCTGGAGGAGCTTTACGAACTCGGCCTTGCCGAGCTCACCGCCGCCGCCCAGAAACTGGGGGTCAACATCGACGCTGCGCCCAATCGCAAGGAGCTGCTCAGCGGCATCTTCAAGGTCACCACCGGGGAGAAACGCCAGGTCGTCGATCACGGCTGGCTCGATCTGACCGACCGCGGCCATGGCTTTCTCGTCCACAAGGCGGTCAATTACCGTCTCTATCCGGAGGATGCCTATGTGCCGGAAAGCCTCATCCGGCGCTATGGTCTCAAGCGCGGGCATGAACTGGCGGTGCAGGTGCGCGCCCCGGAGAACAACGAGCGGTGCCCGTCCGTCATCAAGATCGACAAGGTGATGGGGCTGAAGCCGGAGGATATCTCTAAGGTCACGCCCTTCGAAGAGCTGGTTCCCTATTATCCGCTCAAGCGCATCCTGCTCGAGGCGGCCGAACAGAAAGACGTGTCCATGCGGGCCGTCGACATCCTCACGCCCGTCGGGTTCGGCCAGCGCGGCCTGATTGTCGCGCCGCCGCGCACCGGCAAGACCGTGCTGCTGCACAACATGGCCAATGCCATCTCGTCCAACAGCCCGGATGTGACGCTCATCATCCTGCTGGTCGACGAACGGCCCGAGGAGGTCACCGATTTTCGGCGTCACACCAAGGGCGAGGTGGTCAGTTCGACCTTTGACGAGACGCCCCAGAGCCACACCCACGCTGCGGAAATGGTCATCGAGAAGGCGCGGCGCCTGGTCGAGATGGGCCAGCATGTCGTCATCCTCCTCGACTCGATCACCCGGCTCGCGCGGGCCTACAACGCCCTGGCCTCGAACAGCGGCAAGATCATGACCGGCGGCATGGAAGCCACCGCGCTCCAGAAGCCGAAGCGTTTCTTTGGCTCGGCCCGGAACATCGAGGGTGGCGGCAGCCTCACCATCATGGGCACCGCGCTCATCGACACCGGCAGCAAGATGGACGAGGTCATCTTCGAGGAATTCAAGGGCACGGGCAACATGGAGCTCCACCTCGACCGCGATCTGGTCAACAAGCGCATCTTCCCCGCGCTCAACATGGAGCGCAGCGGCACGCGCAAGGAGGAGCTGATTTATCACCCCGAAGAGCTGCAGCGCATCTATTCGCTCCGCCGCGCCATGCAGGGCATTCCGCCGGTGGAGGCGATGGAGATGCTGATTTCACGACTGAAGAAGACCCGTTCCAACGCCGAATTTCTCCTGAGCCTCAACCGCTAGCGTTTGGCGCGCCTGAGCGCCACCCCGCCTGCCGGCTGTCCACGTCACATCCCCCGTGCGTACCGCCGAAGATCCTGTCATCCAACTGGCCCTTGCCGAGGGCCTGCTCACGCCTGCACAAATTGCATCCGCCCGGATGCGGTTCGAACCACCGGCCGGCCCGGGCGCCCGTCGGCCCCGGCTGCTGGACGCGCTCATTCAGGCGGGATTGCTCGATGGCCGGCGCCTGGCGCGGATGCTGGCCGCGAAGCAGGGTTTGCCACTGGTCGACGTGCGCGAGACGTCCGTCTCGCCGGAGGCGCTGGCGGCGCTGCCCCGGCCATGGGCGGAAAAATACACCATGCTCCCGCTGGCCCGGCAGGGAGCGACGCTGCGCCTGGCGATCAGCGATCCGTTTGACTTCGAAGCCATCGACGGCATCGGTCACTTGACCCGCCTGGTTATCGAACCGGTCATCGCCCCGGCGGAGGAAATCCGCCAGGCCATCCGGCGGCATTATGACCGGAACGTCCCCGGACTGGTGCAGGAGGACCAGGCGGCGCCCGACAGTCGTGAGACATCCGATTCCGTCGTCACCGACGACGAGGCGCCGGTCATCCGCTTGGTCCAGGACGTCCTCCGCCGCGCCATCGGCCGCCGGGCGTCGGACATTCATTTTGAACCGTTGGGCCGCCGCTTCCGGGTTCGCTACCGCATCGACGGCGTGCTCCAGGAGGCCGGGGATCCGCCGCTGCGCCTGCACCGTTCGGTTGTCTCGCGGCTCAAGATCATGGCGAATATGAACATCGCGGAAAAACGCCTGCCCCAGGACGGACGCGCCCGGTTCAGCGTGGAGGACCGGACACTGGACCTGCGGGTGTCGTCGTTGCCGACGGTGCATGGGGAAAGCGTGGTGCTGCGGGTGCTGGAGCAGGGCAGCGTGCGGCTGGGTCTGGCCGAACTGGGCCTGCATTGCGAGGACCGGCAGACGATCGAGCGCCTGCTGGCGTTGACGCACGGCATGGTACTGGTGACCGGACCCACCGGCTCGGGCAAGACCACGACCCTGTATGCCTGCCTGCATCATCTCAACAAGCCCGACCGCAAGATCATCACGGTCGAGGATCCGGTGGAGTATCAGCTGGCGGGCGTCAACCAGGTGCCCGTGCGCTCCGCAACGGGCCTGAGCTTTGCGGCGGCGCTGCGCGCCATGCTGCGCCAGGCGCCTAACATCATCATGGTGGGGGAAATTCGCGACCGGGAGACGGCCGAGATCGCCATCCATGCGGCGCTCACGGGCCACCTCGTGTTCAGCACGCTGCACACCAACGACGCGCCGGGCGCGGTGACGAGGCTCATTGATCTCGGAGTGCCGCCGTTTCTGGTGGCTTCAGCCCTGCGGGGGGTCGTGGCCCAACGCCTGGTACGGCGCATTTGCCCGCGCTGCGTCCGGGCGCAGGGACCGGTGCTCCCGGAAGCGAACGGACTCGTCCCCGGCCGGGCGGTGGCGCCGCGGCCGGGCCGCGCCGGCTGTCCCGCCTGCGAAGGCACGGGCTACCGCGGACGCGTGGGCCTTTTCGAGCTGCTGACCGTTGATGAGCAGATGCAGCGCCTGATCCATGAAGGCGCCGGCGAGGCCCGGCTCCGCGGGTACGCCTGCACCCGGGGCATGCACACGCTGCGAGATGACGGCCTGCGGAAGGCCCGGGAGGGGTCGACCACGATGGAGGAGGTGCTGGCCTCGACCGTCGCCGATGCGAACGGAACGTGAAATCCCCCGCGGCTGCATTTTTTGGAATGACGTTCACAGAAACCTCGCTACGTTCCTGGTCACGCCCTAGACCCATCCTAAAAGGAGAGCCCCATGAGCTATGAAATGAACGACTTGCTGGAGATTGTCGTCGAACAGAACGCTTCCGACCTTCACCTGCAAGTCGGCCAAGCCCCCACCTTGCGCCTCGGCGGCAGCATGACCCCGGTCGATGGTCCGGCCCTGACGCCCCAGGACACGGAAAACCTCATGCTCGCGATCACGCCCGATGCGCATGTCCAGAGCGTGAAGCTCAACGGCGGGGCGGACTTCGGCTTCACCTACCTCGACAAGGCGCGGTTCCGCGTCAGCGTGCTCAAGGCCAAGGGCAACTACGGCTTGGTGCTGCGGCAGATCCCCAACAAGATGTTCGGTCTGCGGGACATCGGGTTGCCCGACAAGGTCAAGGAGCTGCTCTTCCGCCCGCGCGGTCTGATTGTCGTCACGGGCCCGACCGGCTCCGGCAAGAGCACGACCCTCGCCTCGATGATCAATTACATCAACGAGAACCGCGAGGGGCACATCATCACCATCGAGGATCCCATCGAGTATTTCCATGACCACAAGCGCTGCATCGTGACCCAGCGCGAGATCGGCGTCGACGTGCCCAATTTTGCCGAGGCCATCCGCCGGGCGCTGCGCCAGGATCCCGATATCATCCTCGTCGGTGAAATGCGCGACCTCGAGACCATCGAGGCGGCGATCAGTGCGGCCGAGACCGGCCACCTCGTCTTCGCCACCCTGCACACCAACGGGGCCGCCAAGACCATCGACCGCATCGTCGACGCCTTTCCGGCAAACATGAAGGACATGATCCGCACCCAGCTCTCCAGCTCCATCCAGGCGGTCATCTCCCAGGTGTTGTGCAAGAAGAACGGCGGCGGCCGCATCGCCGGCTTCGAGATCATGATCAACACGACCTCGATCGCGTCCCTCATCCGCGAGAACAAGACCTTCCGCATCAGTTCCGACATCCAGACCGGCGCCTCCCTCGGCATGATCACGCTGGACACCCACCTCATGAGCCTCGTGAACCGCGAATTGGTTTCGCCGGACGAGGCCTTGGACAAGGCCCAGGATCCCGTGGTCATGCGCGAGAAGCTCACCCAGATGGGTCACAAGCTGAGGACGCTCTAGCGCCGCCGGCCTGCCGCGCACCCATCCCGACCTGTCCGGGCGCGCCGCGTTTTTCACAGTCACATCCCCTATGTTCGACGGCCATGACCAGGCCATCGCCGTGCTTTTGCGTGAAGCCGGCCTCTTGACTCCGGAGGCGCTCGCCGCCTTGGGCGAGGAATGTCGTCTCACCGGCTGGTCCCTCGCCGGAACGGTGGTCAGGCGCGGGCAGGTGAGCGGGCCGGAACTGCTCCGCTGCGTGGCCGGACATCTCGGCCTGGACTGCGTTGAGGATCCGCCGCCGGCGGTTTCGGTCGAGATGGCGGCGCTGGTGCCGGCCGCTCTCGCCCGGCGGTGCGGCGTGGTGCCGTGGCGCACCGACCGCCGGTCGCTGGAGGTGCTGGCCGTGGATCCCTTCAAAAAGGAGACGGCGGGGGAGCTTGCCTTCGCGCTGGGCCGCGATGTCCGGCTGGTTGTTGCCGATCCCAACCAGGTCGGGCGGCTGCTCCGGTTGCATTACGGAGAGCCAGACGACGCGGCGGAAGCCGCGGTGATGGCGGAAAACCCAGCCGGCGATTTTGCCGAGGCCGAGCTGGCGCGGATGGCCGGGCAGGTCCCGGTGGTGCGTTTCGTCAACCGGGTGCTCGACCAGGCGGTCCGCGAACAGGCCAGCGACATTCATTTCGAGCCGTTCGAAGGCGAATTCCGGGTGCGCTGCCGCGTCGATGGCACGCTCCGTGATGAGGAGCCGCCGCCGGCGTCCCTGGCCCTGCCGGTCATCTCGCGACTGAAGGTGCTGGCCGGACTCAACATCGCCGAGCGGCGCGTGCCGCAGGACGGCCGCATCCGGTTTGCCGTGGACGGACGGACCGTCGATCTGCGCATCTCCACGCTGCCCACGCAATCCGGGGAGAGCGTGGTGTTGCGCGTGCTCGATCATTCGGCGGCGCCGCTGCAGCTGGCGGAGCTGGGCTTGTCGGGCGCGGTTGCGGACGGCCTGCGGGAAGTCATCCGCCGGCCCAATGGCATCATCCTGGTCACCGGTCCCACGGGTTCGGGCAAGACCACCACGCTCTACAGCTGCCTGCGGATCATCAACCGTCCGGAGCGGAAGATCCTCACGGCCGAGGATCCGGTGGAGTATGAAATCGAGGGTGTCATGCAGCTGCCGGTGAACCCCGCGATCGGACTCACCTTTGCGGCGGCCCTGCGTTCCTTCCTGCGGCAGGATCCGGACGTGCTGATGGTCGGTGAAATCCGGGACCTCGAGACGGCCCGGATTGCGATTCAGGCGGCGCTCACCGGCCATCTCGTGCTGAGCACGTTGCACACCAATGACGCAGCCGGAGCCATCACCCGGCTCATCGACCTGGGGGTGGAGCCCTACCTCATTGGCGCAACCTTGGAGGCGGTGCTGGCCCAGCGGCTCGTCCGGTGCATCTGTCCTGATTGCCGCGGGCCCGATGTTCCGCCCGCAGCGCTGCCCGCCAACTCCGGATTGATCCCGGAGCAAATGGACGGACGCACCTTCCAGCGGGGGCGCGGCTGCGCAAGCTGCCGGCAGA
Source organism: Opitutaceae bacterium (assembly GCA_041649735.1). Lineage (GTDB taxonomy): Bacteria > Verrucomicrobiota > Verrucomicrobiia > Opitutales > Opitutaceae > Fen-1467. The sequence goes on from JBAZMN010000012.1 coordinate 10,418, forward strand.
CGGGCTACCGGGGTCGCATCGGTCTTTTCGAATGGCTGCGCATGGACGATCCGCTCCGCGAACTCGTACTGCAGCGCGCCCCCGCGGCCGTGATCAAGGCCCGGGCGGTCGAACGCGGGATGCAAACCCTGCGCGCCGCCGGACTGGATGCGGTCCAGGCCGGACTGACGACCATTGAGGAACTGGCGCGCTGCACCTGACCCGGAAGCCCAGCGGTCAAAACCCAGACGACAGATGTCCTGATTCCTCTCCCTCTTTTACCGACCTTCAGACCTTCGACTTGGAACCTCGCTCCCTTTTCACCCTCACCTTCACTTTCACTCCTCTTTCCCATGCCCAGATATACCTATGCTGCCATCGATGCCTCCACCGGCCGGGAACGGACGGGGGAATTGGACCGCCGGGACATGGCCGCCGCCATCGCCGATCTGAAAGAGCGCGGTCTGTTTCCGACGGCATTGACTCCGGCGGCGGAGGCAATCGTTGCCGAACCGGAAATGGCGCCGGCGAAACCGGCACGTCTTTCCCGTGGCAGCTTCCTCCGTCGTTTCCGCGGGCCGCCCGGGGCCAGGGTGCTGGCGATCTTCACGCGCCAGCTGGCGGCTTTGGCCGGTGCCGGCGTGCCCTTGGTGCGCAGCCTCGATCTGCTCGCCCGGCAGGAGCGCAATCCGGCCTGGCGCGAGATCATCATCAGTCTGGCGGATGTCATTCGTGCCGGCAGCTCGTTTTCGGCCGGCTTGAAGCAGCATCCGGAGATCTTCGACCGGCTGTATGTCGGCATGATCGAGGCCGGGGAGGCCGGGGGCGGCACCGAACTCGTGCTGGAACGCCTGGCGCGCCACTTGGAGAAAACCGGCCGCATCCGGGCGCGGGTGAAATCCGCCCTGACCTATCCCATCGTCATCATGGCCGTGGCGACGGCGATCGTGGCGGGGCTGATGGTGTTCGTCGTGCCGAGGTTCGAGCAGATCTTCGCCGGCGTGCTCCGGGGCGCGCCGCTGCCGGCGCTCACCCAGATGGTGCTGCGCGCCAGCCGGCTGTTGCAGGAACACTGGCTGGTCGGGCTGGCGGCCGTGGTTCTCGTGCTCGCCGGCGGCCGGTGGCTGCGGCGCACCCGCGCCGGCGCCCGGATCTGCGACCGCTTCCTGCTGCGGCTGCCGGTGGTCGGGGATCTGTTGCTCAAGACGGCGATCGCGCGTTTCAGCCGGACCCTCGGCACGATGCTCACCGGCGGAGTGCCCATCCTGCAGGCGCTGCAGCTGACGCGCGAGGCCAGCGGCAATGGCGTGGTGGCCGCGGGCATCGACCGCGTGCACCGCCGGGTGCGGGAGGGCGAGGGTCTGGCGCGGCCGCTGGCGGCGGCCGGCATCTTCCCGTCCGTGGTGGCGGGCATGGTGGAGGTGGGCGAGGAGACCGGCACGCTGCCGGCCATGCTCGCCCGCATCGCCGACATCTATGAGGAGGAGGTGGACAACGCCGTGACGGGCCTGACCAGCCTGCTCGAGCCGGCGATGATTGTCCTGATGGCGGGCGTGGTCGGCACGATCGTGATCGCGCTCTTCCTGCCGATCATCCGGATCATCCAGTTGCTGACGTGAGCGGCCCCCGCTGGCGCCGGCGATGGCAATCCATCCCCTCAGGCGGGATGAACTTTGGACGGAGCCGATGGCGATTTGCGACGGATATGCTAGCTTGTCCGTGCATCGAACGAGGAGATGAACCGCCTGACCCTACCCCTGCTGGCCGCCCTGGCGCTCACCTGCACGCCGGCCGGTCTCCCCCAGAACGAATCGCCGGCGCCTGCGGCCGCGAACCAGAAGGTCATCCACGACCCGGACGAGTACAATGCCTACATTGCGGCGCTCAACACCCCGGATCCCGCCCAGAAGGCCGCGGCCATGGAAGCCTTCATCGACCGCTACCCCGGCAGTGTCGTCAAGGTGGATGCGCTGGAGCAGGCCATGGCCGCCTATCAGCAGGCCGGCCGCGCCGACAATGTCGAGGCGGTCGCAAGCCGCCTGCTGCAGTTGGAACCGGCCAATATCCGTGCGCTGGCCGTCGTGGCGTATCTCAAGCGCAGCCGGGGCACGGCGGCAGCGGC
>JBAZMN010000013.1:0-12450 GCA_041649735.1 Opitutaceae bacterium
CCGTGATCGGCTGGCTGCTGTTGTGAGTCGGCGGGCGGGATTCAACGAACTTTTTCTCACACCAAGGTCGCAAAGTTCGCCAAGAGCATCTTGAGGAAAGACGTGACCAAACTCTGAACTCGGTCTTTAGCCACAAAAGAACTCAAGGAGCACACAGCCAATCCATTCCGATTTTTTCTCTGCGATCTATGTACTGCTGTAATGCCAAATCCTCGCGTGCCGCGATGATTGACCCGGATCCTCTCAATCTCAAACCAACCACGGATCACACGGATTAATACGGAATGCCGCGCCTTGGTTTTATCCGTGGCCATCCGCGAAATCGGTGGTCAAAAAAGTCCTTCCGGGTTTGATTGCGGCTCTGCCGCGCTATGTTCTTTCGTGGCTACACTTTCGTTTACATCGCTAAAAGGGACGCGAATTCCTCCAACCCTTTGCGGTCTTTGCGACCTTGGTGTGAGACCATGAGTGAATACCTTACCACGAAGAAGGCGCAGGCCGGCGCTGCGTTTTTATCACGCTAAATCCGTCAAAGGGCATTCGATTCCTCCAGCCCTCTGCGTCCTTTGCGACCTTGGTGTGAGGTTGGTTGCCAACAAAAAACCCGCAGCGGGTGCTGCGGGTTGATAAAAGGGAGGGAAAGGATCGTCAGGCCTTCTGCACCAGCCCGGCCTTCATGGCCTTGACGGAAACCCAGACGCGCTTGGTGCCGCCGTTGGCCAGCTTGATGCGGATCCGCTGGAGATTCGGCCGGAACTTGCGGCGTGTGATGCTCGTCACGTGCGTGCCGATGCCGCCGCTCTTTTTGCTCTGGCCCTTGCGGTTGATGATGTTGCCTTTGACGGGCTTCCTGCCGGTGACAAAACAAACTCGTGCCATGGGATTTTCGTGTTGAAGGGGTCGGAGTAAAGACGCGCTCCACCGGGAAGCAAGGGAAAACGAGGTTAGATTCGTCCCGGGAGAAACCACGAATGGACCCGGATGAACACCGATCTCGGCGGCGGAATCCGCCTCCGGACGGACGGGCGGGTGTTGACGGGTTGAAACCGCCACTGGCTTCACCCTTTCGGGTTTGTAACGTAATGCGTTACAAAGGCTGGTTGCCGTGGCAGCTAGGGCGTGTCTTCAAACCAGTGGAACTGGCGGCAAGAGGCGGAGTCAATGACAAGCGATGTTCTCTACAGATCGATTGTTGATCCCGGAGGCGCGCTGGGGGCGCCTAAAAAAATTGATCTGATCGGAGCCGAAAAAGACGCCGGGGAGGGCTGCGGCTGACGGGTCGGCCGCCGAAGGACGATCGGGTGATGCTCAGTGCCATGGTCTACGTCCTGCGCACGGGCGTGCCGTGGCGGGATCTGCCGCGCGACTACGGGCCATGGGCCTCGGTCTACACGCGTTTCCGCCGCTGGAGCCGTCAGGGACTGTTCGCCCAGCTGCTGAGCGCCTTGGCCCAGGAAGCTGCCGGCGAACTGCGGCACCTGGACTGCTCGTGCATTAAACTGCACCAGCATGGAGCCAATCCGCCGGGCGGTCAGGCCGCCCAGGCGATGGGGCGCAGCCGCGGCGGCTTGAACACCAAGCTAGCAGCAGTGGTGGATGCCCGCGGTCGGGCCCTCGCCGTGGCGCTGGCCCCGGGCCAGCAGCACGACCAGAAAGCGGTGCGCTCGCTGCTGCCGGCGTTGCGCCGCGGCCGGGTCGGCGGGGACAAGGGCTTCGCGACCGGAGCCTTCTACCGACGCCTGCAGCAGCAAGGCCTGCGCGCCTGCCTGCCGCCCAAAGCCCGCGAACGACTCACCGCTCCGTTCCATCGCGGCTACTACCGGCTGCGCCACTGGGTCGAGAACTTCTTCTGCCGAATCAAACGCTTCCGCCGGATCAGCACCCGCTACGACAAGCTCGCCGAGACCTTCCTGGGCTTCGTCCAACTCGCCGCGATCATCGATTGGCTTCAAAACTCGGTTTGAAGACACACCCTAGTTGACATGTGGCCGGTGGGATCTGGAGCAATGGTGGATCAGGTCGGTTTGATCAGCGCGGGTCAGGGGATGCCTTTTCCCGCTGCGGCCGGCCGGTCAATGGCCGCCGTCGAGATCGCCGGACTTGAGCAGCGGGTGGAAAAGCGCCTTGGTGGCGGCCTTCATGTAGGCCTCCTTCGGCTCGATCACACCCTCCTTCACGCGGTTCATCAGGCTCTGGTCCATCGTGATCATCCCGTCGTTGCCGCCGCCCTCGATGATCGCCCGGATGTTGCTGATCTGGCCGCTGCGGATGGTGTTGGGCAGCGCCTCGTGCTGGATCAGGATCTCATGCACGGCGACGCGCCCCTTGGGAATCCGCCGGCAAAGGAGCTGGGAAACGACGCCGGCGAGACAGCCCGCCAGCATCACCCGCACCTGGTTCTGCTGGTCGGCGGGAAAGGCGTTGATGATGCGGTCGACGGTCTTGGGGGCGTTGTTGGTATGCAGCGTGCCAAAGACGAGCATGCCCATCGAGGCGCAGGAAAGCGCGAGCTTGATGGTTTCGAGCTCGCGCATCTCGCCGAGCAGCACGATGTCGGGATCGTGGCGCATGGCGCCGCGCAGCGCGTCGGCAAACGACCCGGTGTGCTCGCCGACCTCCCGGTGCACGATGACGCTCTGCTTGTTGGCATGCACGAATTCGATCGGATCCTCGATGGTGATGATATGCCGGCAGAGCTGGGAATTGATGTAGTCGATCATCGCGGCGAGCGTGGTCGACTTGCCGCTGCCGGTGGGGCCGGTGACGACGACCAGGCCCTCGTGGAGATGGCAGAGGCGTTTGAGCACCTCGGGAAGCTTGAGATCGTCGAAGGAGAGGATCTTGCCGGGAATCTGGCGGAAGACCGCGCCCATGCCCCAATGATTGTAGAGGAAATTGCCGCGGAACCGGGCGAGGCCGGGGATTTCGTGGGCGAGATCCAGATCCCGGTGCTCGAGAAAATGCTGCCACCGGCGTTCGGGGCAGATTTCCCTGAGCAGCCGTTCCATGTGCGGGGCTTCGATGGGCCGGGGTTCGAAAGAGGTGAGGCTGCCGGAAATGCGGGCCTTGGGCGGCAGCCCGACGGTGAGGTGCAGGTCGGACCCGCCCTTTTCGAGCATCGTGCGGAGGAGCTGGTCGATTTCGGCCATGAGGAGAGGATTGATTTGATCGGGGGCTAGGTGATCTTCCCGCGCAGCACCCGGTTCACGATCTGGGCGAGGGCGGTCTGCCGGGTGATCTTCCCTTCCTGGTACAGGTCGAAGATGACATTTTCCATCAGGCACATGCCCTCCCGGATGCCCGTCTCCATGACATTGCGGAGGCCCTGCGGCTTGTTCTCGCGGATGAGATTGCCGACGGCGGTGTTGCCGACGAGGATCTCGCAGGCAAGCACCACGCCCCCGTCGTCGGCGGGCAGCAGTTTCTGGCAGACGATGCCGCGGAGGCTTTCGGCGACGCTGGCGCGGATTTGCGTCTGCTGCGCGGGCGGAAACACGTCGAGCAGGCGGTTGAGGGTGGTGGCGGCGTCGCTGGTGTGCATGGTGCCGATGACGAGGTGCCCGGTCTCGGCCGCCGTGATGGCCATCTCGATGGTCTCGAGATCGCGGAGCTCACCGATCACGATCACGTCGGGATCCTCGCGCAGCGCGCCCTTCAAGGCGGAGAAAAACGTCCGGGTGTGGCGGCCGACCTCGCGCTGGGTGATGTTGCAGCCCTGCGCCGCCTGCACGACCTCGATGGGATCCTCGACGGTGATGATGTGGTCCTCGCGCTGCTGGTTAAGGAGGGCCACGAGGGCGGCCAGGGTGGTGGTCTTGCCCGCGCCGACCGGCCCGGTCACGAGGATGAGGCCGTTGTGGTAGGTGAGGAGTTTGGTGATCGTCTCGGCATTGCGGAAGCCGAGATCGGCGAGGGTGCGCGCCTGGTTCGGCACCATGCGGTAGCACCCTGCGGAGCCGTTCTTGTGAAACATGAGGTTGACGCGGTACCGGCTGGTGTCGCCAAGCGCGAGCGCGCAATCGAAGTCCTTGGTCTCGAGGTAGGCCTGCTTCTGCTCCGGCGTGAGCAGCGCGGTGTTCAGGCGCAGCGACTCGTCGGCGGTGAGCACATGGTCGGCGATGAACTGATGCGCCCGGTGGCGGCGGATGAACGGCCGGGCGCCGGCGGACAAGTGCAGGTCGCTCGCCCCGTGCCGCGTGCAATCCATGAGCAGGGCGGTCAGGCGCTCGCGCAGCCCGTCGTCGGGCAGCCGGCCGACTTCGGCGAAGGCGAAGCGCGGCGCGCCGTCCGCGGCCGGTTTCTCCGGGCGGTCCGTCCCGGAAGCGGGCTCGGCAAAAGGATCGTCATCGGGCGGCGGTCCCTGCTCCGCCTTTTGCTGGGCGAGGCCGGCGGCGGTCTCCAGGGCGTCGACGTTGGTGCAGATGCCCTCGTCGAGGATTTTTTGGGCGAAATCGAGGAGCGTGGCCGATTCGCCGAGCGCGGCATACAACGCCCGGCCCTGCTCGCGGGAGAACAGTTTCCGGTCAAGGCCCAGGCGCGCGAACCAGCGGATCTCGTTGTTCATACGGGACGAAGTGCGGGGCCAAGATGGCGGGGACAGCCGCCGCCTGCCAAGCTTCAAAGTATGGCCGGCCGCAATGCCCGCGGAACCCGATGCCGTGCTGGCGGTCCACCACGGGGCAACCAAAGCATTAACCCCGGGGACACGGCTCGGTGGATGGCCGGCCGTTAATCGGTTGACCACCAGCCGCCTCCCCGGGCAAATAAGCGCTGAATCCTACAATCACCATGAAAACGAACTTGAATTTCCGGCTGATGCTGGTGGCCGCAACACTGACGCTGGCGTCGCTGACGGGCTGTGTGGCCGTGGTCGCGGGTGCGGCCGGGGCGGGCACGGTGGCCTGGGTGATGAATCGGCTGGACGCCACGCTGGACACAAACTTTGAAAAGGCGGCGACTGCGGCCAACCTGGCCATCAAACAACTCGAGTTCGCCAAAGTCAGCGAGAAGAAGGATGCGCTGACGGCAACCCTCATCGCGCGTACGGCCGAGGACAAGAAAGTTGAGATCAAGGTCCTGAAGGTGAGCGACCAGTCCACCAAGGTGCAGATTCGCGTGGGGGTATTCGGCGACAAGACGGTGTCGCTCGCTATCCTCGACAAGATCAAGGCCAACCTCTGAGCGGTGCACGCCCTCCTGACGGGAGGGGATGGGGAACTGGAGCGTTGACCGCCGCGGGCGGACCCGGCATCGGGTAGGGAAACCCGGCCGTTCGCCCGATGACTCCCCTATGCACGGACAGCCGCGGCGCGGCTCCGGCGCGCGCTTGTGGCGGCTTTGCGCTGCTGATCGCCGTCAGCCTGCTCGCGCTCGTACTCCTGCTCTCCCTCGGGCTGGTAACACTCATCCGCGTCGAAAGCGCGGTTGCGGGCAACGCTAGGCAGGCGGCGCAAGCCCGGCAGCATGCGCTCCTGGCGCTGCAACTCGCCGTTGGGCGGCTCCAGCGCTTCGCCGGGCCCGACCGGCGCGTGACCGCGCGGGCCGACCTGCAGCCGGTCGTCACCGGCAACCCCTGCTGGACCGGCGTGTGGGATTCCGCCTCCGCCTCATCCGCACCGCTCGCCTGGCTGGTCAGCGGCAACGAGGAGCAGCCGCTCGCGTTCACGCCGGCCGGCGTGATGGTGGCCGATCCCACGCCGGACAACGACTCGGTGTGGCTGCTGTGCTCGCCGGTGGGCGCGCCGGACCGGCGCATCAAACTCGCGCGCCAGCCCCTCCGGGTTCCGAATCTGCCGGGGTTGGAAGGGGCGCGGACCGTCGGGCACTTCGCCTGGTGGGTGGGCGATGAGGGCGTGAAGGCCAAGTTCAATCTGACCAATTCCTCCGCCGGCGCCGCACCCGGCACACCGGAGCACCGGCGGCAATTCCGGTCGGCCCAGCAGTTCGGCATCGAGCAGCTCGCGCCCGCCTTCGCCGCCTACGTCACGGCCAAGGGCGGCACTGACGCCGGTTCTGCGCTGCGCGATCGGATCAGTCGCGTGCTGACGCCCAACCAGATCCCCTATGCCGGCGCGGATTTCAGTTTGTCCGCGCTGCGCGATCACTTTCACGATCTCACCACGTTCTCTTTCGGCGTCCTGGCCGATGTGCGCGACGGCGGCCTGCAGCAGGATCTGACTCGCGGGCTGGAGACGGACGCGTCCCGGCCGGCGGGCGCGGTGTTTCCCGGTGGTCCCGCCTGGGAGCTGGTGCGCTCCTATTACCAGCTGCGCCCTGAGCTCGTCGGCGGCCGCCGGCAGATCACCCCGCGGGCGCAGGCACCACCGCAGCACGGTGTGCATCCGGTGGTGCTGCTGGTGCAGGTCGTTTGGGGTGGCGACCTGGTCGGGGGAAAATTTCGTCTGCTGCTCCGGCCGATAATCGTGCTGGGCAACCCCTATGGCGTCGCACTGGCGCCGGCGGACTACCGGTTGGTCTGGCGGCAGGCGGGGACCATCGAGCTGCGGACTCTGCCGGCCGGCACGGAGGCGGTGTCCGTGTCCGGTCCGCCGGCGCAACTGCTGGGCGAGGATCCGCAGTTTCGGATTCCGCAGGCCGCTTTCCAGCCGGGCGAAGCCAAGATCTTCACCCTGCCCGCGACGGGCGCGAACGCCGTTCCCTACGAGCCGGGCCCCGGGCTAATCCTGACGGAAGGCTACGCGGCCGACCGATATGCCTGGTGCGATCTCCTTACGGCCGCGCCGGCCGGCGCCGCGGAAATGTCCGTGTGCGTGTCGGCCGGCGCCGCCGGTTTCGAGCTCTCGCTCGGCGGCGGCGGAACGCTCCAGGCGATGGCCGGCTGTGCCGCCAATGCGCCCGCGTGCTCGGGATCGCTTCCGCTGCTGGGGGCGCCGGTGCGTGTCGGGTTGCGCCTGGCGCACGACACCGGCAACGCGCCCGGCGACGACAGCGGCCTCCGCTGGCTGGCGGACTTCAATGTGCGGGCGCCGGCCGGTGGTCCGCTCCCGGCCTGGGGCCGCAATCCGCAATACAGCGCCGCCACGCCGCGCGACGGCGACGACTCCACGATGCTCGACGACCGTTACGCCTGCTGGGGTCCCGCCAACTGCGCGGGCGACGGCGGGCAGCGGTTCGTCACGCTTTTCCACCTGCCGGATGCCGACCTGCATGCACTCGCGCAGCTACAACATGCGAACCTCTCGCCGGCCGGCACCGGACCGGGATACACGGTCGGTCTGGCCTACGCCGATCCGCACACGCCCGATGGCACGGCTGATTTCAATCATCGTCTGAACGAGGCGTTGTGGGACCGGTTTTTCTTTTCCACGCTGCCGGCGGGGACGGGAGCGCTGCCGGCGATGCTACCCAACGGGCGGATCGTTTACCACCGGCGCGGCGGCGTACCGCCCGCACCGGAAGCCATGCGGAACTTCGACACCGCGGCCGCCCACCTGCTCATCGACGGACCCTTCAACATTAATTCCACCTCGGTGGAGGCATGGCAGGCGCTGTTGGCCTCGTTCAACGGTCAGCGGCTCGAGGTGGAGGATCCGGCGACCGGGGCGACCAGCACCGTGACCGTGAGCGGTGCGTTTCTGCGCGGCGAAACCGTGTACGGCGGCTCGGACGACGGCTGGCGCGGTTTCCGTTCGCTCACCGAAGCGGAGCTGCACCGCCTGGCTGTGGCGATCGTGGACCGGGTGCGGGCGCACGGTCCCTTCCGTTCGCTGGCCGAGTTCGTCAACCGGCCGCTGCAGGCCCCGACGGAGGGGGAGCGCCTCGCCGGTCTGCTGCAGTCGGCACTCGACGCTGTCGTCAATCCTCCGTCGTCGCTTGCGCCCGCCGCCGGCCTGCCGGCGACCGTGGGTCCGGCCCTCGGGCTGGCCTGGCCCGCGGCATCGCAGGGCCATCCCGCCACGCTGGCGCCCGGCTGGTTGTCGCAGGCGGATGTGCTCAGCGCCATCGGACCGGTGCTGCGCGTGCGCTCCGACACGTTTCTGGTGCGCGCCTACGGCGATGCCGTGAACCCGGCGACGGGCATTCTCGAAGGCCGGGCCTGGTGCGAGGCGGTGGTGCAGCGCTTCCCGGAATATGTCGATCCGGCGAACGCGCCGGAGGAGAACGCGGGCCTCACGGCGGCCAACCAGATCTACGGGCGGCGCTTTGAGATTGTCTATTTCCGCTGGCTCCCGCCGGAGGACGTGTAGCGCGGCCGCCGCGCGGGCCGGTCCTTGCCAAGGATGCCGCCGGTCGCCAGAGTCGGATTCTCCCGTGAACGACCCCGCCTCCGCCGCCGCTGCTCCCGCCGGATCGTCTGCCGCCGGATCATGGCGCACGCTCGCGCTGCTGGGCCTGGCGCTCGGACTCCTCACGCTGTTCGCTTACGGCAACTCGTTCACGGCCGGCCTCACGCTCGACAACAAGGTCGTCCTCGGGGAGGACCCGCGCATCCGGGAATGGAGCGCGCAGAATCTGAAGCTCATTTTCACGGAGAACTACTGGTGGCCCAGCAGCGCCAGCGACCTGTACCGGCCGCTCACCACCCTGAGCTATCTCTTCAACTACGCCGTGCTCGGCAACGGCAACCGGGTGGCCGGCTATCACGCGGTGAACCTCCTGCTGCACTGGGCCAACGCCTGGCTGGTGCTCATCCTCCTCCACCGCCTCACCGGACGGCTGAAGCTGGCGCTGCTGGCCGCGGCGCTCTTCGCGGTGCATCCGGTCAACGTCGAGTCGGTGACCAATATCGTTGGCCGCGCCGACCTGCTGGCCACGCTGACGATCCTTCTCGGCGGCTGGTGTTATCTGCGCGCCGCCGGGGTGTCGGGGCCGCGCCGGCTGCCCTGGCTGGCCGGGCTCGCCCTGCTCGCCTGCGCCGGGATCTTCATGAAGGAGAGCGCGGTGATGATCGTCGCATTCGTGCTGCTGTACGACTGGCTGTGGCGCTGGCCCGCGCGCCCGGATGCATCCTGGCGGGAGCATCTGCGGGTGGCTTTTTCGTTCGGCCTCAACGGCTGGATCGCGCTCGTGCCCGCGGTCGTCCTGTTGTTCTGGGTGCACCACCGGCTGCTCTACGCCTCGCCGGTTTTCGCCCATCCGTTTGTCGACAATCCCATCGCCTACGCCGGGGTGGGGCAGGGGTTCATGACCGCCGTGAAGGTCATCGGCCGTTACCTCGGCCTGCTCGTGCTGCCGTCCACGCTCTCCTGCGACTATTCGTACAGCCAGATTCCGCTGTTCGGCGAGGCGGCGCATTGGTGGGAGAATTTTGACGCGTGGGTGTCGCTGCTCGTGGTGGCGGCCCTGGTCGGAGCGGCGGTGCGGTGGCGGCGGGTGCAGGTGCCGTTCGCCTGGGGCACACTGCTCTTCTTCCTCATGCTGCTGCCGACCTCCAATCTGCTGGTGCCCATCGGCAGCATCATGGGGGAGCGTTTTCTCTATCTGCCGTCCATCGGCTTTTGCCTGGTGGCGGCGCTGGCGCTGCGACCTCTGGGGGCGGCGCCGGCCCGTTGGTGCGTGCCGGGCCCGCGCTGGCCGCTCCGGGCGGCGCGGGTGCTGCCGGCGCTGGTCCGCGCCGCCCCGGCGGGGCTGGTCGTGGCGGTGTTCACGCTGCGCACCCATGTGCGCAACGCCGACTGGCACGACGATCTTTCCCTGTGGAAAAGCGCCGTGGCGGCCGCGCCCGGCAGCTTCAAAACCCACAAGGGTTATTCCAACGCGATCTGGGATGCGGGTCGCGACGAGCCCGCCGTCGACGCGGCCATCGCGCGCGCCGAGATCGGCCTGGCCGTGCTCGACCAGAAGCCGCTGGCACCGGAGCGCCGCGACAATACGCTCTTTTGCGATCTCGGTCTCTATTACCGCCTCAAGGGCGAATTCCTGGATCAGCGCGGCCAGCCCGCCGAGGCGAAGCGGTTCTACCAGAAGTCCGTCGACATCCTGCACCGGGCCCGGGGGATCGATCGCTGGATCAACCGGGCGTCGCATCAGGCTTCCCTGCGCCGGGGCCGTCCGGCCGCCGAACTGGCCGACGTGGGCAACTACCGGATTTACCTGCAGCTCGGGCAGACCCGCCTGCGGCTGGGCGACTGGGCCGAGGCCGAGGCGGCCGGGCGCTACGCGCAGCGGCTGGCGCCCGACGATCCGGCGGGCTACCTGCTTGCCGGCGTGGCCTTGTTCAATGCCGGCCGGCCCGACCAGGCCGCCGTCCAGATCCTCGCGGTCCTCGTGCTCCAGCCGGAAAATGCCGAGGCCTGGGCCGACATCGCAAGGTGTTACGAGGCGCTCGGCCTCCGGCCGGTCCCCATCGTCATGCAGGGCTCCCGCCGGCTGCTCGACGACAACCGGCCCCCGGTGCGGCGGCAGCTGATGGAGGCTTGCGTGGCCGTCGTCCAGAATTTCGAGGCGGCCCGGAACTTCCGGACGGCGCAGGCGTACCGCGAACAGGCGATGGTCCGCTACCACGTGCCTGCCGCCGCCTTCGCCGCCGGGACGAAGCCCTGAAGGTTCCCGGAGCCGCCGGCGCGCGGTCCGGCTTTGACCGGGCGGGTTGGAACCGGGAAGCCTCCCGGGACGTCTGATGACCGACGCGCCGGACTCGACAAGCATGGTGGTGCGGCGTTTAACTTTCCAATCTATGAAGCCCGCCTCTTGTGTTTCCCGCCCGGCGTTCCGCCCGGTCCGGGCGTTCACGCTCCTGGAGATCCTCGTCGTGCTCGCCATCATTGGTTTGCTGGTCAGCCTCGCGGTCACCAATGTGGGCAATCTTTTCAGCGGCAGTCAGAAGGATATCGCGCGGCTGTTTGTCACCCAGAGCATGCAGGCGCCGTTGAATGCCTATAAAATCCACCTGGGTGACTATCCGACCACCGCCGAAGGCCTGCAGGCGCTCGTCACGCCGCCCGCGAACAGGGCCGACCGCTGGCGGGGGCCGTACCTGCAGGACAGCAAGCTGCCGCTCGATCCCTGGGGCGAGCCCTACCAATATCGCTACCCCGGGATGAAAAATAAAAACGGCTACGACCTGTGGTCCAAGGGCCCCGACAAGACCGACGGCACGGCAGACGACATCGGAAACTGGTGAATTTCCCGCGGATGCGGGAAATTCAATGCTAAATGGACGGTTCGGTTGTGTTTTTGCAGGCTCGCCGAGGAGATCGACCCTCTTTCGCATCGAACCCGATCTACTAAACTGCGGTCGTTGTCGTTGATGACCCTCCTTCATGTTCATCAAGTGGCCTTGTCTGCGGACGTCTTCCGGCAGGCTGGGTTTTCGCCAAAGGCGAAAACCCGCGGCTTCACCCTGCTGGAGATCCTGCTCGTCCTGGCGCTCGTCGGGCTGATCGGCGCGCTGCTGGCGGCGGGAGTGACGCGCGTGTTCAGCGACGATCATCCCACGCCGGAGGATGTGTTCTGGCAGTCCTGCCGCGCGGCCCAGAGACTGGCCTCGCTGAGCGAGCGGGAGGTGAGCCTGGGCTTCGATCCCAAGGGGAAGAAACTGGTCTGGAGCAACGGACCCGAGACCGACACGGCGTCGTTCGACCCGGCGGGCGGTGAGGTCACGGTGCAGTTTCTGCAGGCCCAGAAAGGCGGCAGCCTCATGCTCATCGCCGGCCAGGTGATCGAGACCCAGGAGGTGGCGCGCGTCCGGTTCTACCCCGACGGCACCTGCACGGCGTTCCGCGTGCAATTCCGGTCCGGGGCGCATGCCTGGCAGCTCGCCATCGATCCATGGACCTGTGCCCCGATGATCGAGAAAACCCAGGAGTCCAGGTGAGGCCGAAGAAAACAGGGGGGAGACCGGAGGCGGGAAGCCGGAGGCCGGAATTCGGAAACCGGATACCGGCGGTCTGTGTTCGGAACCGCGGGAAGTGCGGAAAACTCCCGTGCGCCCTCACGGCGCCAGAGATTCCGGTCTCCGGTCTCCGGTCTCCGGCTTCCGCGTTCACCCTGCTGGAGGTCCTGGTCGCGCTGGCCATCTTCGCCATGGCGGCCGTCGTGCTCGGTGCCACGTATGTGAACGCGCTCAACGCCTATGAGGCGGCCACGCGGCACAACGAGTACAGCGAGGACCTGCGGTTTGTGCGGGCGGCGCTGCTCACCGAACCCGACCGCGACAAGGCCGAGGCCGGCAGTGAACTGGACCTCGGCGGCGGCAAGCGGGCGCGCTGGCACGCCGACATCATCCCGACGAACACCGTCGATCTTTTCTCGGTCGCCTGGACGTGCGAGATCACCGATCCCTCCCGGCGCGAGCCTTATCGCACGACCCGGACGTTCCTGCTGCTGCGGCCCTCCTGGTCCGATCCGGTCGAGCGCAGCACGCTGCTGGAGCAGGTCCGGGAGCGCATCCAGCAGATCCAGGGGGCGGCGCCATGAATCTCGCAGGCCGCATGGCGGAGGCCGGAGACGGGAGACCGGTAGGCGCGGTCGCCCGGTCGTGGAGCTGCA
>JBAZMN010000014.1:0-12244 GCA_041649735.1 Opitutaceae bacterium
CCCATCAGCACGTTGATGAAATGCACCATGCGGTCGGGGCTCACGAGCGGAGGCAGGGTGGGGAGGGGTTCGATCGTGTAATCCTTCCGGCCCGGGTGGAAAAGGCGCGGTGGATGGGTGGTGGCGCCGGCCGCGGTGCCGAAAAGCTGCGTGCCGTTGCTGCTCCGCATCCGCTGGTGCGCAGCCCACGAGGTTTCGAGCAGCACGGTGCGGCCGCTCCGGAGCCTGATGAGGGCCACGGAAAAGTCGTCGACGTCAAACGGCTTGCGCGGGTCGATTTCACTTTTCCCCCAGGAGCCGTTGCCCTGGCCGCGCGGGCCGAATTTGGCGTAAGTCTGGGCGGAGACGGCGGTGGCGGTGAACTCACCCATGAGATAAAGCGTCTGGTCGAGCACATGGACGCCGATATCGTAGGTGCAGCCGCCGCCGGCGAATTTCCTTTGCGTGAACCATGACCCGATGCGCGGGATGCCGCTGCGGCGCAACCACGTGGCCTTGGCATGGTACACCTCGCCGAGCACGCCGCGGTCGACCAGCTGCTTGAGCGTCTGGACGGCGGGCGCGAAGCGCTGGTTCTGACCGACCATAAGGAGCCGCCGGCGCCGCTTCGCCGCGGCTACGAGCTTCGCGGCATCACGCGCATTGGTGGCCATGGGCTTGTCGAGCATCACATGCTTGCCGGCCCGCAGGGCGGCCAGCGCGACGGGCGCATGCAGGTAATTGGGCAGCGCAATCGAAACGGCGTCGATGTCGGGGCGCCGCAGGACGTCGCGGTAGTCGGCATAGAGGTCGGGGATGGAAAAAAGCTCCGCAATTTCCCGGCCACGTTCGGGATTGGTCTCAGCCAGGGCGACAATGCGCGCGGCCGGATGCTTCCGGAAGCTATTGAGATGGTGCTGCCCGATGGCGCCGGCGCCGATCACAGCCACCTGATAGGAGGACTTTTTGTTCATGCGGAGAAGCGATCCTGTTTGACGGCAAACCGGTCACCAGCGGGCGGAGCCGGCGGTTCAAGCCCGTCCCCACTTCTGCAGTTGCTCGAAGCAGAGGCGGACGCTTTGCAGCGGCGCGTGATGGTATTGCTCTTGCTCGACGATGTACCATTCAACCGCCCCCACCGCATCGGCGGCGGCGAACACCTCGGCGAAGTTCACCGGTCCGAGGCCGAGTTCCGTCTCATCCTTCAGGTGAATCAGTTCGATCCGGCGGCCCTGCTCGCGGATGAATTCGGCGGGATTCTTGCCACCGACATGCGCCCAGTAAACGTCGAGTTCGCAGCCCAGATTGTGCGGTTTGGCGTTATCCAGGATCCAATCAAAAACCCTCCGGCCGTCGACCAGGGCAAGTTCAGGCGCATGATTGTGAAAACTAAACTGCAATCCCTCCGCCCGGAGGGTGGCGCCGATCGCATCGAGTTCCGCCCCGATCTGCAGGCAGGACGCGGCCGAGGTGTACGCCTCCCGCGGCCAGGAAGGGCAGATGATCCGGCGGGTGCCGAACAGCCGGGCCTCCTTGATGACCTGGGCCGGCTCGCTTTGCAGCCGCGGCCGGCCGGCATGGATTCCGGCGACTTTCAGCCCGGCCCGGGCAACCGCCTGGGCGGCGCCGGCCGCGTCGAGATTGCCGTAACCGGCGAGCTCGACGCCGCGGTAGCCGAGTTTGGCGACGGCGGCAACGGCCGCGGCGAAATCTTTCCGGCAATCATCGCGCAATGACCAGAGTTGCAGGGCAACGGGAGTTTTCTTCATGGTGTGGATAAGTTCGAAACGGGGTTGGAGGAAAATGCAAGCACCTGTGAGGGAACGTTGTTTCTCCTCCTTGGAACCAGCGCAGCCATGGGAGAGACGCAAGTGGCATGCGTTCTCGCCGGGCGTACCCCATCTTGGGCGATGTCGGGCCGAAAGGGAATCGATAGCCGACTGAAACGTCTGTAATTTTGACCGATGGGGGCGTCGGCAATTACTCGATGATGAGGTGGCGCTCAACCGGTTGGCCGGTCGACGGCACCATCAGGTAGACGTTTTTGCTGCCGCGAATGGGCTCGATCCTGCAGCCCCGGCCTTCCGGCGTGATCTTGATCCGCTCCTTCGCCGGGTTGAAGGACTCCGGGATGAAGAACTGGCTTTCTCCCCTGGCGCCAGCTTCCTCTCGCCAGACACAGATGAATTTCCGGGCCTCGGGGTCCGCCCGGTATTTGAGGAGGGTGCCGGGCACACACATCGGATACGGCCGGCAGAGGGCCTGCAAGACGGACTGCTGGCCGAGATTTTGTTCGAGCGCCCAATAGGTGTCGCCGCAGAGCAGTTTCTCCAACTGCCGGCAGACATGCTGTGCCGCGGGCAGTGCCTGAGCGTTGCCGTAGTAGGCGCCCCATTCACCAACCAGCATCGGCATGCCCAGGCGCCTTTCGGTTTCGCCGTGGCGGGAGAAGATAAGTTCAACGCGCCCGTTGGAGGCCGAGGCCGCATCCGGAGTGTCGGTCACGAGGTCGTAGCCGTGAGGCGCGTAGGCCTGCAGGGGATCACGCTCACCGGCCGCATCCTTCATGGGCTCGATGCCGCTGTAGACACCCATGTTGGCCGAACCGCACGTTTCCAGAAAAATGATATGATTCCGGTCGACCTGGCGGATGGCGTCCGTGATGCGTTGGAACAAGGCCATCAGCTTCGTGCGCTCGAATTCCTGATAGAGCGGCTGGGCCGAATCGAGGACGCGGGCATATACCTGTGGATCTTCCAGTTTTTTCAGGATGGCGGCGCGTCCCTCCGGGGCACTCCACTGGGGCATGGCGGCCGGCGCCGTGCCCTCCGCTGCGTACTCCTTGGCCAGGCTTTCCGCGAAAAGCTGCATGCCTTGCGCCACCAGGCTGCCGGCAAAAGGCTCGTTCATCAGGTCATATCCGATCACGGTCGGATTGTCGGCATAGTGTTGCGCGAGGAATTTCCAGGCCTGCGCGTAGCGGTCCTGCAGGCCTACGCCCCCCGGCCCCGGCTTGTTCGCGTAGAAGTTGTCGAAGGCGGTCTGCACGGCCTGGCTGGTGAGGTAGGCATCACTCCACACCTTGCCGTCCGCGACATGCGGTTTGCCGTCGGTCAAAGTGGCCCATTCCGGCGCGCCGTCGGAGTACTTCATGCTGAACAGGTCCTGGTGCATGTCCAGGAACACGTAGAGGCCATGTTGCTTGGCCCACGCGACACGCTTGTCGATCTCGGCGAGGCTCCGCTCGCTGTAAACGCCCGGCTCCGGCTCGATGCTGGCCCAGGTGAATCCGAGCCGCACACAGTTGAAGCCCCAGGTCTTCATCGCGGCGTACGCGGACTCATCCACCCAGGCGTAGTCGCTCCAATTGGCGCTCTTGTCGACCAGGTTGATTCCGTGGAGCAGGAGCTGGCGGCCGGCGGGATCAATGAATTTTCCCCCCGAAACCATCACAAAGCGGCCGGAACGGGCCGGCTCTTCCTGGCTCCACGCGGTGATTGCGCACGCAATCATACCCAGCGTGATGATCACAGATGATCTGAACAGATTCTTCGTTGGCATGTTAGGATCTTTGCTCGATATCGGCCTGCCGAACCCCGAGCGGGGCATTCCCGGAAGGACGCCATGGGCGGAACCGGGCGGCGGCGGCAGGCAATTTTTTGGCGACCCCGGATCGTGCGGTGCCCAAAATGGCAAGGCAAGGGGGGATTTTGTTCGCGAGCCGGTTTGCAGCACGGAAACGGCACTACCGAGCGGGATTGATTCCCGCCCGAGGGAGGCCGTTGGACCTTGACGACAGGCACAAAACCCGGACGGCAGGGGATGATCTGCCGCCGGGCATTCTTCGGGTGCCGCGTGATGCGCGGGAGAAGACGGAAACAGTGACCCGCTCCCCGCTACTGGACCGACTCCAGCAACAGGGAGGCGGTCCTGAAGCCGGTTCCGCCCCACTAACCCTGGTCAGCCAAGCGCGGGCTGGTGGCGGTGGCGGCGTTGCGGGCGGCGGCCAGCTTAATCGCCAGGGCGAAAACACCGGTGAAGAGCAGGTCTCCCAGCAGGGTGTTGCGGAAAAACCAGAGGGTGCTCGGATACTCCGGGTGGCCGATGGTCAGGGCCTGGCCCAAGCCAGCCAGGGTTTTCGCATAAAAGGGATCGGTGGCCCAGGCCATGATGTTGGTGCCGACGTAAAAGATCAGGGCGCTGCCGAGCGCGCCGCCGAGGAGGGTGAACACATTGCGCCGGCGCGCGACGAGCCGGCCGACGCCCACGGCCGCAGCGAAGCAGAGCATGCGGAGCAGGATTTCGCCAAACGACCATGTGAAGTGGAACTGGGTCGCATGGTAGTAATTGAGCCACAGGTCGGACAGCATGAGCGCCAGGAAGGGGACCAGCCACCACCGCCAGTCGCGGAAATAGGCCGCGCCACAAAACGCGAGCGCCGTGATCGGAGCCACGTTGGAGAGCGACGGTTCAAACGCGCTCATGATGCGCCAGAAGGCGGCAAGAAGAATGAGGCCGAGGATGAGAGTTGGGTTTTTCATGGGAAAGCGGGGTTGGGTTTACAGGAAGGCGAGGGCGGAGGGCGGAGCGGAATGGGGCGGCCGTGCGGCAGGGTCGCGGTGAACCCCGCCCCCCGCGGGATTCGCGACGATGCGGTCGGCGAGTTCAAGCAGCACCATCTGGAAAAGCGACAAACCCTGTTCGTTCCGGGCCGCAGCCCAAGCCCGGTCCAGGCAGACGACCAGCTCACGCGGCCACCCGAGGACACGGTCAAACTCCGCCACCAGCCCCGCGGCGGTGATGGCCGGTACCTCCACAAAACACCAGTCAGGGCGGAGCATGGCGACGAGCGCGCGCAACATTCCGGGCAGGTCGGCCAGGGCCGGGCAGCACAGGCAGGGCTGGATGAACTGCCGCACACTCACGCCCGGAGTGTCCTGGGCGAATCGATCCATGCGCGCGCGGCCCTCTTCGCCGAGCAAAACCACGCAACGGACGTCAGGCTGTTGCTCCCGCAGATCCTGAATTTGCTGCTGCAGCCAGCGCGTCTTGCCGGCCCCCCGGGGGCCGGTCACGAACACGCAACGGGTGAGTGGGTTCGGAGGGGGGCTAGTCGCACGCCGGGAGGATAAAGGCTCAGCCTGCATGGGTCCACCTTTCAGGCCACGCGCAATTTATATTCGGCCGGGAGATACTTGGCGGCGTCGGCCAGGGACATCTGCCGGGTGATGAAAGTGGCCTCATCGGACGGCAACTCGTCGAGCTGGGCCGCCATCGTGTCGAGAAAGCCGACCTCGCGCGGGGCGATTTTGAGTGATCCCGCGGCGTGGCCGGCGCGCAGGAGGTCGACGGCGCACCGCGCGGCGGCGACGCCGGCCTGATAATGGTCCGGCGCGGCCACGATCGCGCGGGCGATCGCCAGCACGCTGTCGGGCGTCAGGATCCAGGCCTGGGGATCCAGCGCCGCATCGGAATCGACCAGCCACCGTCGCAATGTGAGCGCGGCGGTCTTGCCCTCGGCCAGGGCGCGGTTCATCAGCCGGCAGTCGTAGATCAGCTGCTCCAGGTAGCACGTCGGCGCCATGCCGGCGAGGAGGCGGACGTTTTGCACGGATTCGTTGGACCACGTGTCGGCGTAAGCCGCGGCAATGTTGCCCAGCGGGCTGAAATGGGCGCAGGCCGCGGTCTTGCCCTCCATCGCCATGGGGTAGCCGGTGATGGCCTTGAGAAAGGGGTTCTCGTAGCCGCAATCCTTGCCCGGGCCGACGGCACCATGCTCGTACGCGACGAGCGTGCGCACGACGGTGATCGCGCGCACCACCGCCGCAAAGACGCGCGGAATCATTTTCTGTTCGGCCAGCACCATCGCGGTGTTGCCAAAACCGCACGCCGTGTCGCCCGCGCAGATGACCCCATGGCGCTTGGCGATGTTCGCGAGCGCCTTCCACAGGAACTCCATGTCGCGCACCCCCAGCACGCACAGCGCGAAGATCACCTGCCCGAGGTCGCAGTTCATCAGGGCCTCGTCGTGCAGCTCCTTGCCGCCGACCGATTCGATGCTGAGCAGCTCCGCGCCGGCGCGGGCCGAGCCCTCGAAGAGTTCCAGCATCCGCTCCCAGTGCTCGCCCGAACGCATGACCGGCGGGCGGGCGAACTCCCGGTTGTCGTTGGGCGTCATGCGCAGCACGGTCCGCAAGCCGTGCTGACGGTGCGCCTCCTCCATGCCGGCCAGGAGAATCTGCACGATCTCGAGGCCGAAGGCCGGCGTGGCCGTCATCGGCGGCACGGTTTCAAATTCGATCACCACGCCGGGTGCCTCCAGCTCGGCCGCGCGGCGCAGGGCATCCTGGATGATCTCCTGGTATTGCCGGGCCACCGCCGGCATCGTGGAGGCTTTCACCTCCATGGTGGGCAGGGTGAAGTTAAGCTCCGGGTAGACCAGACCGCCGCCGATCCGCAGCCCGCGGCGGGTGGTCAGCGGTTTCGGTGCGCGGCCAAAAAGCAGGTCGTCGGAATTGGTGATGGCGAGCTGCCGGAATTTCATGGCGGATAAAAGGGTGCGGGGCGGGGGGATGGGCGGAGGGCGCGCGGGTGTGTTCAGACGCAGGAGGAGCAGCGCATGAAGGCATCGACCTTGCCGATGATTTCCTGCTCGCTGCCGGGCACGCTGAGCACGTCGCATTCGCTGCCGAGGATCAAGGGATGGCCGGCGGCCTGCATTTTCTCGGCGAGCTCCTCCGCGAGCCGCTCGACATCGGCGGCCGTCAGTTGCCGGGCGTAGAACCGCTTCGTCGGCAGGTTGCCGTAGAGCACGGTGTTCCTGGGGATCAGGGCCGCGTCCTCCCAGAGGTTGCGCGAGCTGCCAAAACTCAGCATGACCGCGCCGAGGGAGGCGAAACGGCGGACCATGCTGTCGGTCAGTTCCCCGCAGTCGTGAAACACGAGATCAACCCCGTGGCCGGCGAGCAGCCGGGCGATGCGCTGCATCGGTTCCATGACGTAGCGGTCAAAGATGGTGTGGTTGGTTTCGAGCTGTTTCGGGGAGAAATAGACCAGGTTGGCCGCGGGCTCGCAGACGATGATGGCCTTGGCGCCGGCATCGATCTGGGCGCGCAGGTAGCGGTGGATGACCTGCTCGCCGAGCGCAAGCAGCCGCTCGACCAGGGCGACTTCCCGATCGTCGTCGGCCGTGAGCCCCGAGCCGGCGAGGAAGACCGGCGTGATGGGGTCGGTGACGAGCTTGGTCATCAGTGAAAACGGACCGATGGCCATGCCCATGGGGACGAGGCCGGGCTGGCTGGCGACGCGGGCGATCGCCTGGCAGCTCGCCGTCATGCGCGGAGTGAGCGGAATGTGCGCGGGCGCCGGCGGCGGCACCTGGAAATGGTGGCTGTCGACTGCCGCCGCGGGGATGCCGCAGGCAAGGAGGAGGGCCGTCTTTTCCAGCGTGAGATCCATGAGCGGCACCGCGAGCGGCGTGTTGAAACGCTCCGCCGTTTCGACGATGACGGCGCCGAGCCGCCTGCCATCCAACACGATGGCCTCGGGATCGGCGTGCGCGTGCAGCACCAGGTGGGTGCCGATGGGCATCCGCAGACCTGCCGCGGCGAGGTCAAGGTAGAAGGCCCGGTCCATAATGGCTGGCCCCGTGGGTTTCAGGCGCCAATCAGCGCCTTGGCCTTGTCCACGGCCGAACCGGCATCAGGGGCATAACCGTCGGCGCCGATTTCATCGGCGAACTGCTGGGTGACCGGCGCACCGCCGATCATGATTTTCACCGACGCCAATCCGCTGGCGCGCACGGCGCGCACCGTCTCGGCAATGGCCGGCATCGTCGTGGTCAGCAGGGCGGAGAGTCCGATCAATTGGGGCCGATGCTCCTGAACCGCGGCGACAAATTTTGCGGGCGGAACGTTGGTGCCGAGATCGACGACGCGGAAATTCGCCCCCTTCCACATGATGGCCACCAGGTTTTTGCCGATGTCGTGCAGGTCGCCCTGCACGGTGCCGATGACGGCGGTGAATTTCGGCGTGATGCCCGCGGCCACCAGGCGCGGCTCCAGCAGGTTCATGGCCTCCTTCATCGCCCGGGCGGCAATCAGCATCTCGGGCACGAAGATCTCGTTGCGCTTGAATTTTTCGCCGACCGATGCCATCGACGGCACCAGAGCCTGGTCCACGATGTCGACCGGGCGGGCCCCCTCGTCGAGGGCTTGCTGCGTGAGAATTTTGGCGTCCTTGCTTTTGCCGGAGGCGACCGCCTGGGAGAGTTGTTCGAGGGTAGTCATGGGGAGGAGATAAGGAACTAAAAGCAACCATAGCACAAGACTCCGTCTCTGGCTTGGATTCTCGTGCCTTTCTTTAGGACTTTGGTGCGGCGCCCTGGTGCTGGCGGCGATAGTCGCCGGGGGTCAGTCCGGTGCGCTTGCGAAAAACCCGCGTGAAATAACTCTGGTCACCGAAGCCGCACTCGAGCGCAATCTGCACGAGGTCGTGCTCCGTATGCGCGAGCAGGTGACAGGCCCGGTCCACCCGCAGCCGGGTCAGCAATTCGGTGAACGACCAGCTGGTTTTGGCGCGCATGAGGTGGGAAAAATGGCTGGGCGAAAGGCCGGCCGCCCGCGCCACCTCGTCCCGATGCAGGTCGTCGGCGAGGTGCTCCTCGATAAACTCCACGGCCCGGGCGAGCACCACCGAGTTGGGGCGCCGCGTGCTGGCCTTGATCGCGTCGATGAGCTGTTCGAGCATGTCGCACAGCCAGCTCGCCAGCTCCTCCTGGTCGGAAATGTCGGCCAGGGCGGACAACGACTGGTAGTTGAGGCCGAGGATTTTTGCGGGATCGCCGCCGGCCTGGACCGCGGCGCGCGTCATCATGACGACCAGCTCCAGGGCCAGGCTTTTGAGCAGCTCGGTATTGGACTGTCCGACCGCATAAATGGCGGTGAGCACGCGGTTGATGATGCGCCGCGCCTCCGTCCGTTCGCCGCGGCGGATGGCGGCAAGGAGGGCGGGCTCCTCGTGCAAGTAGGTGCTGCGAATATCGTCCTGCAGGTGGTCTTTCAGCGCGTGGAGCGCCTCGGCTTTTTCGCGTTCGCGCCGGGCCAGCTGGCGGCGCTCGGCCAGCAGCGCGGCATTGGTGAGATTGCGCTCGGTCGCGAGTTCCAGCAGGCGGCGGCAGGCGTGGAGCAGGCGGCGGTCGAGACTGCCGGCCCGGCGGGGGCGCCGGAGGGAGACGCCGGCCACCAGCAGGCCGCCGCACAGCCACTGGTTCCGCATCACCGGCAGGGCCCACAGCGCGTGCCCGCAGGCGCAGCAAAGCACACACGGCTCACCCCAGCGCAGCGCCTCGGCAATCGCCTGCGCCTGAAACGGCCGGCACGCCTCGCGATCCGTACAGGCGGTCGCCGCATCTCCGCCGCGCAGCACCTGGCCGTCGGCATCCGTCACCGCCAGCGCAAAGCCGGTCTCGCGTTGGTAAGCCTGCGCCAGGCTGTCAAAGGCCGCGGTGTCGAGCACGCCGGGAAACAGTTCCGCCGCAGGTGGCCCGGAGCGGGTTTTCATGGCAGCGCCAGCTGGTCGATGAAGGTGTCTTCGAAGCTGGACTCGCGGTTGAGCTCGACGATTTCGGCGGCGGCGCCGATCGCCGTCATTTCGGGGAGGATGGTGCGGTCCACCAGCGCCAGCCAGGCGCCGCCGAGGGCCGTGTTGCCGACCACGTCCACCTGTCCGGGCCGGAATCCCGGCAGCAGGCCGCAGGCGATGGCGTTGGCCACGTTGAGGTGCAGGCCGAAGCCGCCCGCGAGGTAAAGGCGCCGCACCTCGGCGGCGGCGATTCCGGCCCGCCGCAACAGCATGAGCATGCCGGTGGCCACCGCGGCCTTGGCCTGGAGCAGCTGCGCGATGTCGGCCTCCGTGACCAGTGTGGCCGGATCATCGGCTCGCACGCGTACGCCGCGGCCGTGGTCGTGGTTGTGCTGGTGACCCGGCGGCAACGCCGCCCACGCGGCGGCGGTAAGCCGCCCGGCCGGCCCGAGCAGCGCGATCCGCCGGCCCTGCGCCAGAAAATCGATGTAGGCCGAGCCGCACAGGCCCACGATGTGCGCGGCGTTCGGGATCACCTCGAGTCGTGGCGGGAAGCGGTCTTCCGGAAAGGCGACATGGGCGACGGCGCCCGCCACCGCCCGCGTGCCGCAGGCCAGCCGGCCGCCCTCGAAGGCCGGTCCGGCCGCGGTCGCCGTGGCCATCAGCCGGTCGCCGTGCCGGAGCAGGATCTCGCCGTTGGTGCCGATATCCACCAGCAGGCTGGGGCCCGGATCATTCAGCAAGCCCGTGCAGACGCACCCGGCGACAATATCGGCGCCCACGTAGGCGCTGAAGCCGGGCAGCAGGTGCACCGGCATCGCCGGCGGCACGCCGGTCAGCTGGAGCTCCGACGCCGTCAGCACCCGGTGATGGGTGAACACCGGGCGAAACGGCGCCACGCCCATGGAAGTGGGATCGGTGCCGGTGAGCAGATGGAGCATGGTCGTGTTGCCCGCCACCACCGCCCCGGCCAATCGATCGGAAGCCACGCCGGCCGCGGCACAGGCCGCGCCCACGAGCGGAACCAGCGTCCGGGACACGATGGCCCGTCGCAGGGCTTCCAATTGATCCGGCGCCCCCGCGAGCTGGATGCGCGTGAGCACATTGTCACCCAGTTCGATCTGCTGGTTGAAGGCGGCCTCCTCGCGCACGATGTTCCCCGTGGCCAGTTCCACCAGCGCCACCACGACGGTGGTGGTGCCGATGTCGATGGCGAGGCCGTGGTCGCGCCGGCCGGGTTCCACCGGCACGAGCGGCTGGTGCGCCGCCGGCACATTGACCTTGAAGGTGGTGACAACCTGGGGGCGGTGGACGGCCAGCGAGCGCGCCGGCACGGCCACCACGGCCTGGGTGCCGGGCGGCACGTGGCCCTGGCAGGCTTTGACCTCGGCGGGCGCGGTCACGACGGTGCCGTCGCACAGGTGGAACGTGCCGCGGAGCAGATGCACCGTGCACCCGGCGCAAAGGCCGTGCTGGCCGCAGCGCGTGTTCAGCGGGCGGCCGGCCTGGGCCACCCGTTCAGCGAGATTGCCGGCGCCGAGCGGCGCCGCGGGGAGCAGGAGATCCGGCGCGTTGTCCGGCCACCGGATACGAATATCCGCGGGGCTCATGGTGAAACCGGGGGAGGGACCGGCTCGGCCGGCTCGGTCCGGACAATGCCGGCGCCGACAGCGTGGGCGATGCGCTGGCCGGGCTGGACGACCAGAAAACGCTCGGCATCCCACGGCCCGTAGAGCAGGTCGCGCAGCAGGGTGTTGTCACCCGGGTGGTAGGCGAAGCGCCAGCCCAGTGCTTCGGCGCAGTGCTCGGCGTAGCGGCGGTGCTCGTCGTCGCCGGGCAGGCGGAGATCGGTGTAACTGGCGCACGTGTGGAGGGCGAAGGTTTCGCGCTCCATCTCCATCAAGGCCTCGGCCTCCTCCGCGCCGTATTTTTCCGTGTATTCGGCGCGCAGCTTGGCCTCGCGGTCGGGACCGGGGACGCGGCGCTCGCGGTTCCAGCCGGGCGCATACCAGTAAAGGCCCGGTTCGGTGCGCATGCACTCGGCATAGCGTTCCTTGCTGCCGAGGAAGAGCGTCAGGCAATCGTGGGCCCGCGCCACGACCAGCGGGCAGCGCCGGGCGGTGAGGCCGACCAGCGCCAGGCCGCAGAGACCGTACACCAGCACCACGGCTTCCACCATCGGATCGGCTTCCGCGCGGCCGATGGCTTGCATGAGCCGTTCGCGCAGTCCGGTCGGCTGGTCGTGCAAGCCCATTTCGAAGAGCTCGCGCCGCACGATATGGGTTGCATCGCGCGTCAGGGCGGAAATCTCCGACTCCAGAACGCGACAGGCGACCAGGGCGATCTTTACCGGTGGCATGGTGCTGAAATTCTCATCGGATAACGCTGCGGCGTTCGTTGGCAGGCGGTCGTTTCATCCCATGTCAGCCATGACAAGTCCAGTTTTCCATGGTTGGCATCGGTCAAGGAGCGATGCTTCAGGTTTCGCGCGTTCAAGTCGAGGGTGGAAAAACTACGGGCGACGCAAGCCCCGTTTTCAGGCGAAAGGACTCGCTTGATGGGCGGGATCTTGGTCCGGTTTGATGAGGGGACGATGAGTCCTTGGCGCCTCGCTTGGGCGGGGCCTCGCTTCCCATCCTCCGAGCGCCTGCTCGAGGAAACGCACGGGAGGGGCGGATTTTAC
>JBAZMN010000015.1:0-11938 GCA_041649735.1 Opitutaceae bacterium
AACCGGGTGGCCTCGATGACGGCGTTCTTGATCGTGATGATGTTCGGCACCTGCGAACCGATGTGAAAGTGCACCAGGCGGAGGCACTGGGTGAGCTTGGCCTGCCGCAGTTTCTCGATCGCGAAGAGGATTTCCGCCGTGTTGAGGCCGAATTTGGCGTTGTCGCCCGTCGAAAGCGCCCACTTGCCTTCGCCGCGGGTCAGGAGTTTCGCCCGGAACCCGATCATGGGTTTGACGCCCGTCTCGGCGGAAATGCGGATGATCTCATCGAGCTCGGAAAGCTGCTCGATGACGATGATGACGCGCTTGCCCAGCTTGCGGCCGAGCAGGGCGAGGCGGAGGTAGTCGTCGTCCTTGTAGCCGTTGCAGATGATGACCCGCTGGTTGCTCTCGTGCATGGCCAGCGCGATCATCAGCTCGGGCTTGGAGCCGGCTTCGAGGCCGTAGTTGTAGTCCTTCCCGGCATCGAGGATCTCCTCGACGACCTCGCGGAGCTGGTTGACCTTGATCGGGAAGACGCCGCGATAGGTGCCCCGGTAGCCCTCCTCCTTGATGGCGCGGGCGAACACCTCGTTGACCTGGATGACGCGGTGGCGCAGCAAATCCTGGAAGCGGATGACCATCGGCGCCTTCAGGCCCATGCCCAGCGCTTCGTGGACCACGTCCATGATGCGGATGCTGCGGCCGTCCGTCAGCGGCTGGACCTGGACAAAGCCCTCGTGATCGACGGCAAAGTGGCCGGAACCCCAGCGCCTGAACCCGAAATGCTCCTCGGACTGCGCGGCCGACCAGGCGGATGACGACTTGCTTTTCAACGCGGGTGGGTGAGGAAGGGAGTCGCTCCAGCTCTGGGCTTGCTTTTTGAAGGGGGGCTGGAGTTAATCCGCGTTTCTTTTCCGAAAAACCCGCACAAGCAATGATTAAAATGCTCTCCCTTGTTTCCCAGCTCCCGTTCGCCCAACAGACCGCCCCGGCTCCGGCCGGTCCGTCGCAGGGAGGATTCGTCATGATCGTCTTCTGGGGCCTGTTCATTGCGGCGATGTGGTTCCTGTTGATCGCCCCGCAGCGGAAGAAACAGAAGGAGCAGCAGAAGATGATCAGCGCCCTCGCCGCCGGCGACGAGATCCTGCTGACGGGCGGCATTTACGGCGAGATCACGAGCGTGCGCCCCGACCGCCTGATCGTGCGCATCGGCGACAACACGAAGGTCGAGGTCGAGAAGGGTTTCATCCACTCCGTCGTGCGGAAATCCGGCGAAGCAGCGGGCGAAAAGAAGTGACTCCGGCCGCCCTCGGCGGCGCCGCGCGGGAGCGGGGTGAGCGGGCATCGCGCATCCGCCCGGATCGAATTTAACCAAATCACCCAATGTTGAGACAAAACCTCTGGAAACTGCTGCTCACCCTGGCGATCGTCATCTGGGCAGTGTCGGAGCTGGTCCCGCTCAAGGACCGTCCGTTTGAAGGCTACATCCGGACCGAGGCGAAGGCCTACCCGTCGGAATTCACCGCTCTGATGAAGCAGGCGGAGGAGCGCGTGGCTTCGAAGCAGGCGCCGTCCGTCTTCGTCGCGCTCAAGCAGATCGGCCGGGAACAGAAGCTGGACCTCTCCCGCTTCTTCCCCCAGATCCGGCTCGAGGCGTCGCTCAAGAACGTCGAGCGGCGCAACAACATCCTGCTCGACGAGCTGCTCAAGCGCTCGAAGGGCCGGCTCCAGCTCGGCCTCGACCTCGAGGGCGGCGTGGCCTTCACCCTCGAGGTGGCCGACAAGACCGCCGGCGCCGCGCAACCAGACACCCAGCAGAAGCTCAACAAGGCGATCGAGATCATTTCCACGCGCATCAACAGCCTGGGCGTGGCCGAGCCGATCGTCCGTCCCGTCGGCAACAACCGCATCGAGGTGCAGCTTCCCGGCGTCAGCACCAAGGACAACCCCGAGATCGTCTCCAGCCTGAAGAAGCCGGCCCGGCTCGATTTCCGCCTCGTTTATCCGTTCGGCACGCCCGAGACCATCGCCCCCGCCGAGACACCGCCGGGCTATGAGACCATGACCCTCGAACAGGAGGGGCGCAACGGCGAGGTCCACACCAGCGAGCTCTACGTGAAGCGCATTCCCGAGATGACGGGCGAGGCGCTGAGCGAGGCCTATGCGAGCATGGATGAATTCGGCCGCTTCAAGATCCTGCTGCGCTTCACCAAGGACGGCGCCAAGCGCTTCGCCGATGTCACCCGCGCCATTGCGGAGGAAAACAAGCGCACCGGCCGCCTCGGCCAGCTCGCCATCATCCTCGACGGGAAGCTCTACTCGGCGCCGACCGTCCGCGAGGAAATACCCAGCGGCAGCGCGGAGATCACCGGTTCGTTTTCACAGCGCGAGGCCATCGAGCTCGCCAATGTCCTCAACAATCCCCTCGACCTGCCTCTGGAGATCAAGGAGCAGTATGAAGTCGGCCCCTCGCTGGCGCAGGACGCCATCGACAGTGGCATCAAGGCCTCGATCATCGGGGCGGCGCTGGTGGCTTGCTTCATGATCATGTACTACACGGCGGGTGGGGTGATCGCCGTGATCAGCGTGGCGGTCAACGTGCTCGGCATCCTCGGCGTGCTCGCGAGCATGGGGGCGACCATGTCCATGCCGGGCATCGCCGGCATCGTGCTTACGATCGGCATGGCGGTCGATGCCCACATCCTGATTTTTGAGCGCATGCGGGAGGAGCTGGCGCTGGGCAAGACACTCACGGCCGCGTTTCACGCGGGCCACGAGAAGGCCTTCACGACCATCGTCGATGCCAACCTGACCACGGTCATCACCTCCGGCTTGATGATCTTGTTCGGCACGGGCCCGGTGAAGGGCTTCGGCATCACGCTCACGATCGGCATCTTTTCCACCATGTTCACGGCCTTGATCGTGAGCCGGATGCTGCTCGAGATGTCCATCGGGTCCGGACTGATGAAGCGGTTTGTGATGATGAGTTTCCTCAAGCCGCCAAAGATGGACTTCGTCCGGTGGGGCGCCCGTTTCTTCATGGCCTCGTGGCTGATCGTGCTGATCGGGGTGATCGGGGTCGGCATCAAGGGACATGCCATCTATGGCATCGATTTCGCCGGCGGCGACGATGTGCAGCTCGCGTTCAAACAGCGGATCGATCCGGGCCAGCTCCGCACCGCGCTGGAGCACGCCAAGGTGGGCGAAGCCAACCCGCTTTATCAAAGCGATTTGTCGGGCGGACACGAGACGCTCAAGATCCAGACGGCGACGGGCCACGGTGAGGCTGCCGTCGCTGCGCTGAGCCAGGCTTTCCCGCAGGCACAGTTCACCGTGATCGGGACCAATTCGATCGGGCCGGCTATCGGCAAGGAGATCCAGTGGAATGCGTTTCTCATGATCGGGCTTTCGATCATCGGCATCATGCTTTACGTGGCCTTCCGCTTCGAGATGGGCTACGGGATGGGCGCGGTGGTCTCGACCATTCACGACGTGCTGATGACGATTGGCATCTTCGTGCTGTCCGGACGGCAGTTCAATGCGTCGATGGTGGG
The DNA here is from genome assembly GCA_041649735.1 of Opitutaceae bacterium. Taxonomy (GTDB): domain Bacteria; phylum Verrucomicrobiota; class Verrucomicrobiia; order Opitutales; family Opitutaceae; genus Fen-1467. The sequence goes on from JBAZMN010000015.1 coordinate 3,537, forward strand.
CGCGATCCTGCTGATCGTGGGTTACTCGATCAACGACACGATCGTGGTATTCGACCGGATTCGCGAGGAATTGAAGACCAATCCCACCGCCAGCCTGCGGGACATCATCAATCTGGCCACCAACAAGGTCTTCAACCGGTCGATCCTCACCAGCTTGACGACCTTTCTCGCCGCGTTGGCGCTTTATCTCTTTGGCGGCGGCGTGATCAACGACCTGGCCTTCACGTTCCTCGTCGGCATTGTCACCGGCACGTTTTCCTCGATCTACATCGCGAGCCCGATCTTCTACTGGTGGCACAAGGGCGACCGGAAGCACGTTGAGGCGCACCACGACATCGCGCCGAAATACGAGTGGACCGGCTCCAGCAAGGTCTCGCAATAGGCCGGATGGGTAGGGCGGGTTGGCCGCAATCCGCCGCCGCGCGGTCCGCCTGATGCGGACCCGGCGCGCCCAGGCGCGCGCCCTACCTGCCGAAGCCCTGCCCGCCATGCGCTGGATCGATACTCCCTTGCCCGCCGCCGAGGTGGAGGCGTTCAGCCGCCGCCTCGGTGTGAGCCCGGTGCTGGCCGGCCTCCTCCTGCGCAACGGCCTGCATGAGGCCGGGGCGGCCACGCGGTTCCTGCGGCCCGCCCTGGCCGAGCTGGAGGACCCGTTTCTGCTGCCCAACCTGGACGCCGCCGTTACGCGCCTCAAGCAGGCCATCGCGCGCGGCGAAAAGCTGGTCGTATTGGGCGACTACGACGTCGACGGCGTCGGCAGCACGGCGCTGCTCGTGAGCGTGCTGCGACGCTTCGGGCTCGACCCGCGCTTTGTGGTGCCGCGGCGCCTCGAGGAGGGCTACGGCCTGAGCCGCGGCGCCATCGACCGGGCGCTGGAAGCCGGCCGGCCGGACCTTTTCATCGCGCTGGACTGCGGCACCAACTCGCACGACGAGCTCGCCTATCTCCAGGCGCAGGGCGTGGACGTGATCGTCATCGATCATCACCGCTCCAAGGAAAAACCGCTGAGCGGCGGCATCCTGATCAATCCGCACGTCACCGGCGGCGCCGATGATGCGCCCTGGCGCAACCTCTGCACGGTCGGCCTCGTGTTCAAACTCGTGCACGGCCTGCTCAAGCAGCTCCGCGCCGAGAACCATCCGGTCGCATTCCGGATCCGGCTGAAGGAATATCTCGACCTCGTGGCGATGGGCACGGTCGCCGATCTCGTGCCGCTGGTCGGCGAGAACCGCATCCTTTCCCGCCACGGGTTGCGCATCCTCCAGCAGACGCAACGCCGGGGCCTGCGCGCCCTGATGGAGGTGTCGGGGCTCAAGCCGGGGCAGGAGATCCAGCCGGTCGACATCTCCTTCCGGCTCGGACCGCGGATCAACGCCAGCGGCCGGCTGGCCGATGCGGCGCTGTCGGTCGAGCTGATGTTGAGCGACGACGCGGCATTCTGTCTCGACGCGGCCCGCCAGCTCGATGGTTTCAACCGCGAGCGGCAGGAAATCGAACGGCAGATCACCGAGACAGCCGAGCGCCTGGTGGAGGAGCAGTACAGCGAGGCGCACGGCCTCGTGCTGTTCGACGAGGGCTGGCATCCGGGCGTGGTCGGCATCGTGGCAAGCCGGGTGATGCGCAAATATCACCGGCCGTGCATCGTGTTGGGAGACGAGAACGGCCTCGCCAAGGGCTCCGGCCGGAGCCTTTACGGCCTCAATCTCGTGGAATTGCTCGGTCCCTGCGCCGATTTGCTGACCAGCTGGGGCGGGCATCCCATGGCGGTGGGCGTTTCGCTGCCCCGGGCGAACCTGGAGGCTTTTCGGGAGCGTTTCGCCGCGGCGGTGCGGACCAGCCAGCACGGCCAGCTGGCCGAACCGGGGCTGGAGATTTCCTCCTGGCTCACGCTCGAACAGGTGCGCGACCCGCTGATGGAGGAACTCGACACCCTGCATCCCTTTGGCCAGGGCAATCCCGAACCGGTTTTCGGCATCCGCGATGTCTGTTTCACCCGGCGGCCGGAGGTGTTCAAGGATCAGCATTTCCGCTTCCAGCTCCCGGATGCCAGGGGCCGCCGCGTCTACGGGGTGGCGTGGAAGCTGGCGCACCGGCTGCCGCCGGTGGGAGCGCCGGTCGACCTCGCCGTGCAGCTGGCCTGGAACCTCTACAATGATCGCAAACTGCTGCAGCTGGAACTGCTCGACTGGCGCCCGGGCGGCAGCGAGGCGCGGAATTCTCCGGCCGCTCCTTGATTCCCCGCACCAGGGTGTTTCAGACGGCGGGAGTTTGTAACGCATTACGTTGCAAACTCCCACGGGCGGCTCTGCGCGGATTCACCGTCGAAGGCGCGCGCTCTGATTTCATCGTGCCAGCACGCGCTGACAACGGCTGGAAGCCTGCCGGAATGAGTCCACGATAGGGCCGGGAGGCTGGAGCCGCGACGGCCCCGTCGCGCGGGTCCGGCAACGGCGCCGAGGGTGCCGCCGCTCCAGGAAATGTCCTTTCCGGAATTCAAGTCTGGTTCTTTGGTTCTGTCACGTTTCCACACAGGCCTGGGGCGCAACTTCGCGCTTGCAGTTCCGGGTGAAAGCTTGCTTCTCTCCCCCTCTTTTCGCGCCCATAGCTCAACTGGATAGAGCACCAGACTACGAATCTGGGGGTTGCAGGTTCGAGTCCTGCTGGGCGCGCCATTTTTTTGGCCGGACCGGGGACTTTGGGGTGAAGTGCGTTTTCCGGTCTGCCCAAAAACAAGGCCCGCCGGAGTGGCGGGCCGGGCGCAAAAAGCAGGGCCGGATGGATCACTACGCCGTCTTCGGCAGCAGCACACCCAGTTCCACGGCGTGCGGATGCTTGCGCTTGACCTTGAAGAACCGGGCGCGGCGGCGCAGCATCCGGTCGAGTTTGTCCACCAGCAGGTCGACCGATTTGTGGCATTCGTCGGAAGCGACGCTGCAATTCATGTCCGGCCCGTGGATGATGATGTGTCCCTTGGCGACAAAAGGCTGGGTGACATCGTTTTTCCCATCATATTCCAGCTCGACCCTAATCCGAACGATGCGCTCCTCATGGCGAAACAACCGGGCGACCTTCTCCTGCACGTAGAATTTAAGCGAGGGGGTCAGGTCGAGGTGAATGCCGGAGACGATCACTTCATGATGATTGGTCGCAGGGTTCATGATTGTGGTTTCTTGAGGGTTGACTAACAAGAGACGGCGAGACGCACGCAGAGTTCCCATGCCGGCATCCCATCCACTCCTCCACCAGTTCGGCGCCGTCTTCCCGACGGGCGGATCTTCCGTTGTGGAAAAATCGTTCATCGAACCGGATGGAATTATGCAGCTGAAGCGCGCTCTTTTCAACTTATCTTGGTCGAATCGGGGCCGGCCTTTCGTGCAGCTTAAGTCGGGCCAGTCTGCCGGTGGCGCCCGCCGGCCTGGTGACCTCGAGCGGCGGGCGCGGCAGATATTAGGTTTCGGGGAGTCCGGGCCGTTGTTTTCCCCGCCGGACCCGGTCCCGGAAGCCGCCGGCGGCAAGACCGGGGATTTTTCTGGGCGTGGCGTTGTTCGCCGCCACCGGCCATGAGTGTGCGGCCCGGCCCCAGCGCGCCCCTGATCGACCCGGAGGATTTCCGCACCTGGATCCTCTACGAGGATGAGCGGCTCCTCGTCGTCAACAAGCCCGGGCTCATCGTCTGCCATCCATCCAAAAACGGACCCTGGTCCAGCCTGGTGGGGGCGGCGCGCACCTACCTCGGCCTGCCGACCGCGCATCTCGTATTCCGGCTCGACCGCGAAACCAGCGGGGTGGTGGTGCTGGCCAAGGACAGTGGCACGGCCGGACGACTGCAGAAGGCCATGGAACGGCGGCTGATCGGCAAGAAATATGTGGCCATCCTGGAGGGCGAGATGACCGGCCCGGTGACCGTGGACCGGCCGCTCGGACCCGATCCGGACAGCTGCGTCACGATCCGAACCAAGGTGGTCGCTCCGGATTCGCCCGGTGCGCAGACCGCCGTGACGCATTTCGAGCCGCGGACAGCGGGTGGTGGTTTCACCCTGGTCCGGGTGCGGATCGAGACCGGCCGCAAGCACCAGATTCGGGCGCATGCGCTCTGGCTCGGGCATCCCGTGGTGGGCGACAAGCTCTACGGTCCCGACGAGCGGCTCTACCTGGAATTTGCCCGGCAGGGCTGGACGGCGCGGCATGCCGCGTTGCTGCCCCTGCCGCGTCAGGCGCTCCACTGCGCTGAGATCGACCTGCGTCCGGCGGGCGAGCCGCATGTCTTTCGGGCGCCGCTGGCGGCAGAACTGGCGGATTTCTGCCGGGCCAGGCTTGGCATCGCGGGTGATTTGTAGGTCGGGGTTCATCCCCGACACCCAGTTTTGATGCGATACAACTCACCGCAACCACTCGGGGAACGACAGATCGTGAGGAAATAAACGCACCCGGGTTGCGACCAGCGGCCCCGCCTGAGCCGAACTCATGCGATAGGATCGTTATTTCCCTCGAGAACGCGCCGAACGGTTCGGCGAACGCGGTCGGAGCCTGCTTGCAGGCGATTTCTCCTCTGCCATCGCGAGCAAGCCCGCTCCTACAATTGAATGAGTCCGGCTGAGCGCACCGTAACCTCGGCAGGGTCCGTGCTCCCCAGCCATGCCGGCACGCTAGCGCGAGCTCTGCTTGCCGCACGCCAAATCTGCGTCCGCTCCAAAGTTGTCGGGCGTAAAGCCCGACCTCCAGGGGTTGGCGGAGGTTTCCACCGCAATCTGCCCGCGCCTACCGCGCGATCAACTTCAGGAACTCGTCGTTGGTCTTGGTCTTCGACAGGCGGCCGACCATGGTCTCGGCGGCTTCCTCGATCTTGAGGGGCACGAGCGCGCGGCGGAAGAAATGGATGCCCTCGAGGCGCTTCGGATCGATGAGCAGCTCCTCCTTGCGGGTGCCGGAGGCGGCGATGTTGATCGCCGGCCAGATGCGCATTTCGGCGCATTTGCGGTCGAGCACCATCTCCATGTTGCCGGTGCCTTTGAACTCCTGGAAGATGACGTCGTCCATGCGGCTGCCGGTCTCGACGAGGATCGAGGCGATGATCGTGAGCGAGCCGGCCTCCTCGGTGTTGCGGGCGGCGGCGAACAGCTGCCGCGGCTTCTCCAGGGCGCGCACATCGAGGCCGCCCGAACCGGTGCGGCCCGAGTTGCGCTGGGTGTTGTGCGCGCGGGCAAGGCGGGTGAGGGAGTCCAGCAGCAGCACGACATCCCGCCCGGCCTCGACGAGGCGCTTGGCGCGGTCGATGGCCAGATCGGCGATGCGCAGGTGATTCTCGACGTTTTCGTCGTTCGACGAGGCCCAGACCTCGGCCGGCACGCTGCGCTTGAAATCGGTGACCTCCTCGGGGCGCTCGTCGACGAGCAGGATCATCACGTGGCATTCCGGGTGGTTCTCCAGCACGCCGAGCGCGATGTCGCGCAACAGCGTCGTCTTGCCGGCGCGCGGCGGGGAGACGATCAGGCCGCGGGTGCCCTTGCCCAAGGGGCAGAAGAGGTCCATCGCGCGGGTGGTCATGCGGTGGTCCTTCATCTCGAGCTTGAGCTGCTCGTTGGGGGTGATGGTGGTCAGCTGGGTGAAATCGGGCACCCGGCGGCGCGCATCGATGTCAAGGCCGTCCACCTTCTCGATGAAGCGGACCTTCGGGTTGGGAAAGCGGTCGTCCGGCGTGGCCGTGGCGGTGATCACGCTGCCCTCCCTGAGTTTGAAGCGGCGGATCAGCTCGCGGGGCACGAACGGGTCGGTGGGACGGTGTTTGCCGTTGCGCGAGAGATCGAGCAGCGTGCCGGCCTTGTTGTTGTCAAGGTCGAGGATGCCCTCGACGCGCAGCACGTTGTCGGGCACAGGCCCACCCTGAGCGGGCGCCTCCGGCACGGCTGCGGCGGGCGGCGTTGGATTGTTTTCCATACGATTCTTCTGAAAAAAACTTCCGGGCACTTGAGACCAAGCAAACCCTGCGTTGTGTAAGGGACTGATTCTTAGTACCCAACCATCAACTCAGGTTACTTGTGACCGATTCAACGATTACCTCCGTTTCTCGTGAGAGCAGGATCTTCAAGCCCTCGGCCGAGTTCAAAGGCCAAGCAAACCTAGGAAGTCTCGCCACTTACCGTAGGCTCTATGCCGAGTCTGTCAACGCTCCAGAGAAATTCTGGGGCCGGCAGGCCAGGGAACACCTGCTCTGGAGGAAGCCTTTCAAGTCGGTCTTGCAGTGGAAGCTGCCGCATTCCAAGTGGTTCAGCGGCGGGCACTTGAATGTCGCGGAGAACTGCCTCGACCGGCACCTTGGCACCCATCGGGAAAACAAGGCCGCGATTATTTTTGAAGGTGAGCCTGGCGACGTCCGCACGCTCACTTACCGGCAGTTGCATCACGAGGTGTGCAAATTCGCCAACGTGCTGGGATCGCTGGGGCTGAAGAAGGGCGACCGGGCTGCGATTTATCTGCCCATGGTGCCCGAGGCCGCCGTGGCGATGCTGGCGTGTGCCCGGCTGGGCATCGTGCATACGGTCATCTTCGGCGGCTTCAGTTCCGAGGCCATCAAGGACCGGGTCAACGACTGCCAGGCAAAGCTCATTATCACCGCCGATGGCGGCTGGCGGCGCGGGCGGATTATCGAACTCAAGACCAGCGTCGACCGCGCCCTGCCGCACACGCCCAGCGTCCGGCATGTCGTCGTGCTCAAGCGCTGCGGCAATGAAATTCCCATGACCGCCGGCCGCGATCTCTGGTGGCACGACCTCATGGCCCGCGCCTCGGATGTGCACAAGGCCCCGGCCCACGAATCCGAGACACCGCTCTTCATTCTCTATACCAGCGGTTCGACCGGCAAACCCAAGGGGGTGCTCCACACGACCGCCGGTTATCTGCTCGGCGTCACCCTGACCACCAAGTACGTCTTCGATCTCAAGGATACCGACATCTACTGGTGCACCGCCGACATCGGGTGGGTGACGGGGCACAGCTACGTCGTCTATGGGCCCCTGGCCGGCGGGGCCACCGTGCTGATGTACGAGGGTGCGCCCAATCATCCGGAGCCCGACCGTTTCTGGGACATCATCGATCGCCACGGCGTCACCGTCTTCTATACGGCGCCCACGGCCATTCGCGCCTTCATGCGCTGGGGTGACGACCATGTGCACCGCCACCACCTGCGCTCACTGCGCCTGTTGGGCAGCGTGGGCGAGCCCATCAATCCCGAGGCGTGGATGTGGTATCACCGGACCATCGGCAAAAAACGCTGTCCGATCGTCGATACTTGGTGGCAGACCGAAACCGGCGCCATCATGGTCACGCCGCTGCCCGGGGTCACCCCGACGAAACCCGGCTCGGCCACCCTGCCGTTCTTCGGCATCGTGCCCAAGGTCGTCGACGAGGCGGGCCGCGAGGTTCCGCGCAACACCGGCGGCCGGTTCGTCATCACCCGGCCCTGGCCCTCGATGCTGCGCACGCTCTGGGGCGACGATGAACGGTTCAAGCGACAGTATTGGAGCGAGCTTCCCGGCGTGTATTTCACCGGCGACGGTGCGCGGCAGGACCAGGACGGTTATTTCTGGGTGGTCGGCCGCATCGACGACGTGCTCAACGTCGCCGGGCACCGCATCGGCACCGCCGAGGTGGAAAGCGCGCTCGTGTCGCACCCGTCCGTCGCCGAGGCCGCGGTCGTGGGCCGGCCCGACGATCTCAAGGGTCAGGCGCTCGTGGCCTTCGTCACCCTCAAGACGGGCATCACCCCCGGGGATTCCCTGAAGGAGGAATTGCGCAACCATGTGGCCAAGGAGATCGGCGCGCTCGCCAAGCCCGACACCATCCGCTTCGCCGCCGGCCTGCCCAAGACCCGCTCGGGCAAAATCATGCGCCGGATCCTCAAGGAAATTGCCGCCGGCGGAGCCGTGAAGGGCGACACCACGACGCTGGAGGATTTCTCCGTCGTCGCCTCGCTCCAGCAGGAGGAGTAGGGGCGCCGGCAATATTTTTGCAGAACGATCCCGGCCGCCAGCGGGCGTGTACCCGGCTCAACTCTGCACGGTCAGGCTTGAGGTCACGTTGCGGACGCCGCGGGTTTCCAGGGCCAGGGCGATGGCGCGGCCGATCAAGGCCGGCGACTTCACCACGCCGCTCAGCGTGATGTCGCCATCGCGACAGTCCACGCTGATGGCCAGCGCCGAGAGGTCGGAATCGAGCACGTACTTCGCTTTGACGACGGCGATGATGCGCGCGTCATCAATCCGCTCGCCGACCGCCGTGGTTTTGGCGCGGATGACCTTTCCCGTCTGGACGAGATCCTGTTTGATGTCCTCGGGAGTCAGCTTCCATTCCCGGAGTTTACGGTCGAGGGAATCCCTGGCCCCAACGGCGGAATCCTTTGCTTCACC
>JBAZMN010000016.1:0-11590 GCA_041649735.1 Opitutaceae bacterium
GCCGCCAGCCCTCGCGCGGCGACAGGCCCGCCAGCACGAGCAGGCCCACGCTCCAGATGGCCAGCTCGCAGCCCATGTTTTGCACCAGCAGCACGCCCAGCGGCTCGCGGCCGTAGAGCGACTCCATCAGCGGAATCGGAATGAAGCCGTAGTTGTAGACCCCCACCGCGAACGCGAAGGTGCGCAATCCGGAGCCCACGTGCAGCCCGAGCGCCCGGCCCACGTAATACCCGGCGGCAAATCCCAGCACGATGCTCCCAAAGCCCGCCAGGGGCGGCCAGAAGATGTTGGCCGGATCCCGCAGCGCCGTGTTGCCGAGCACGCTCCTCAGGATCAGCGCCGGATAGAAAAACCACACATAGATGCGCAGCAGGCTCGCCTCGGACTCGACCGTGAGCGCGCAGACCCGCCGCATCAGCGCACCGAGCGCAAACAACAGGAATACGGGCATGACGAGCAGCAACAGCTGCCAGTAACTGGGAATCGCGGTGGTCATGAATCGGTCAGTGCGGGTCCGGCGCGGCTGGGCCCGGCGGACCAGTTGGATTGCCGGGTCATTGGTGTTCCCGCAACGACATTCCTAAACGCCCGCCATCGCCCGTCCCGCCAGCCAGCCGGTCGTCCAGGCCGACTGGAAGTTGAAGCCCCCCGTCACGCCGTCGATATCCAGGACCTCGCCCGCAAAGTAAAGGCCCGGACGGAGGCGGCTTTCCATCGTCCGGAAATCGACCTCGGCCAGCCGCACGCCGCCGCAGGTGACAAATTCCTCCTTGAACCGGCTCTTGCCCGTGACGGTGAATTCACCGCGCGTGAGCTGCGCCGCCAGTACCTGCAACTCCGCATTGGCCACGGAGGTCCAGAGACCGGCCGGCGCCAGCCCTGCGGCGGCAACGAGGCGGGCCCAGAGCCGCTGCGACAGGCCGAACGGATTCCTCGTCGCCACCTGTTGGCGCGGATGCTCCCGGCGCATCTGCGCCAGCTCCGCGAACACCTGCCCGGGTGGGCGCGGCGGCACCCAGTTGACCGTCAGCGTGAAGCAATAGCCGCAGTCATGCAGCAGCCGGGCGCCCCACGCCGAAAGCCGGAGGATCGCCGGGCCGCTCACGCCCTCATGCGTGATCAGGAGCGGCCCGCGTTCCCGCAGTTTCAAGCCGGGCACACTGACCTCGGCGTTCTCCGCCGCCACGCCCGGCAGGCCCGCCAGCCGCGGGTCGTCGATATGGAGGGTGAAAAGCGACGGCACCGGCGGTTCGATCGTATGGCCCAGCCGCCGGGCGATCTCAAAGCCGCCGCCGGCTGCCCCGCCGCCGGTCGCAAGCAGCAGCCGGTCGCAGGCGGTGGTCCCGCCGGGGGTCAGCTCCACCTCGTAGCCGGTGCGCACCGCCTGCACGCCGCACCGGGTGCGGACCGTGATCCCCGCCGCCTCCGCGGCCCGGCGCAGGCAGCCGACGATCGTGTCCGAGTCATCCGTGGTCGGAAACACGCGACCGTCGGCCTCGGTCTTGAGGGCGACGCCGCGCGCCGCAAACCACGCCATCGTCTCCCGCGGGCCCCAGCGATGAAACGGCCCCAGCAATTCGCGTTCGCCCCGCGGATAATGCCGGGCGAGTTCCGCGGGCTCAAAACAGGCATGCGTCACGTTGCAACGGCCGCCGCCCGAGATCCGGACCTTCGCGAGCGGTCCGGCCGTGGCCTCGCAGATCGTAATCCGCGCGGACGGGTTCAGCTCGGCGCAGGCCAGCGCCGCAAAAAAACCCGCCGCACCGCCGCCGGCGATCAGGACCCGCTCGTGCTTCATGCCGGACGCCACGGTGCACCGGCCGGCACCGGTTGTCGAAAATTAAACCGCCGCGAGCCCATCGGCGCCGCGGCGGGTTATGAAACCCAGGGAAGGGCGTCCCCGAGAAAGCGCTTCAGGAGTTGCCGGCGCCGGCCGGCGGATTGCCACCCGGAGACGGCGGCTCATCGGCAGGACCCCGGCCCTTGGGGCCGTGGCCAGGAGGCGGCATCGCGTCGAATTTCTGTTGCTGCTCGGGTGTGAGCACGGCGCGGATTTTGGCGCGCATGTCCTTTCGGAGCGCCTGCATCTTGGCCCGGCGCTCTGCGCGCGACAGCGACGTGTCATTCATGATGGCCTGAACCTGCGGGGCGTCCGCCTTGAAGATCGCCGCCACCTGATCCTTCTGTTCCGGTGTGAGGGCGAGCACCTCGCCCAGGTGTTGCAGTCGCTCCTTCGGGCCATGCTGCCATCGCGGGGCGGGCTGAGCGGAGTTTTGGTCGCCAGGCGCGGGAGGCGTGGAGCTGTCTGCCGCCTGCATGGATGGCAGGGCCGCGACGGCCAGACCGGCGGCAAGAAATGCGGTTTTAAACATTGATTTCATGGATATTGTTTGACTGACAATGGCTGAAGGTTGGCGCTGGATTCCGGTGAGGGCCATGACGCCACCGCTCCAGGGAGGTTACAGAAACGCGCGGTCATGATGCCGCCACGAACGGTTCGACCTGGCGCCCAAAAATGCCTCAATGAGCAGAAGCACGCACGGCCACCCGTGCCGCCCTCGCAGCGTCATCCAGCCATTTGCCCCACGCCCGGCCGCTCCCATCTTCCCTCCGCCGCCATGAAGTTCCGCCAGCTCGCCGCCATCGCCAGCAAGGTCGTTGCCGCCACGCAGGACCGGCTGCCGGCGGCGGTGCGGGAACAGGCGCTGCATGTGCCGGTGTGCTATGAATCCCACCCCAACAACGAAATCCTCGCGGAGGGATTGGAACCCGACCTCCTCGGGCTCTTCGTCGGCCAGTCCCACGATGCCGATCCCGGCGCACCCCAGCCCTTCCCGCCCCAAATCCTGCTCTTTCTGGAGAACATCTGGGACTATGCCGAAGAAGATGAGAAGACCTACCGCAAGGAGGTGCGGCTAACCTATCTGCACGAGCTGGGCCACTATCTCGGCTGGGATGAGTCCGATCTTGAAGCCCGGGGGCTGGATTGAAGATGTGGCCCCTACCCCGGGCCCCCCGATCCGCAAAATCTTGCGTCCGGGCAGGGTCTGGGAAATTTGGGGGCTGGCATTCTGCCGTCTTGCAGCAGTTCATACTCTGCTCTTTTCATTCCCCGCCGTCCGTGGCATAGCTGACTTTACATTCCGACCAAACCTCCGGGAACTTCACCGTCTGCCGGGCATCCACTCTCCCATGAAAAGACTCCTGCTTCTCGCCGTCGTGCTTTCGCTGGCCACCGCTGCCGGCGCCGCTGACTTCAACCGCGCCGATTATGTCGCCCGCCTCCAGACCTGTGAGGCCATCCTCCAAAGCACCATGCTTTACCCCGCCCGCGCCATTCCGGCGGATGTCCTGCGCCGTGCCAGGGGGGTGGTGATCGTCAACCAGGTGCAGGTCGGCCTGTTCCTCGGCGTGAAGGACGGCTGGGGCGTGGCGCTTATCAAGAAGCCCAACGGCCAGTGGAGCCTCCCCGTGTTCATCAAGGCGGGCGAGCTCAGCTTCGGCCTGCAGGCTGGCGGCAAGTCCATTGAGACGATCTATGTGCTGATGGATGACCCGTCCACCCGGCTCCTCTTCAAATCGCGCTTCAATTTTGGTCTCGACGCCAAGGCCGTCGCCGGCCCGCTCGCGGCCGAAGCCGAGCGCGCGACCGAGACTTTCAACGCCCAGGTGCTCGTCTATTCCAACGTGAAGGGTTTCTATGCCGGCGCGACCGTGAAAACCGGCACGATCTCCCCCCTGACCGAGGCCACCCAGCAATTTTATCATACCGAATACGGTGTCCCCGAGCTCTTGTTCAGCGATTGGGTCAAACCCCAGCCGGAGGCGCAATCGCTCATGAATTACCTCCAGCAGCTCAGCCCCTGAGTGGCGCGGGGTTGCCTGCTTCTTTTGTTCCCGGGGTCCGACGGCATGCAGCGGCCCGGGAAAACGAACCTCTCGACCCCGAAGCCTGCTGATCACCCGATGCCCGGCACCAATCAACTTGTCCCCGGCTGCGGCTTGCATCATGTCGCGATCAAGGTACGCGACTGGGAGGCCACGAACCGGTTCTACACCGAGATTCTCGGCTTCCGGCCCAAACTGGCCTGGACCACGGGCAGCGGCCGGCGCGCCGCGATGCTCGACACCGGCGACGGCAACTACCTCGAGATCTTTGAGGATCCCGCCTATACGCCGGCCCCGGAGGGCGCGATCCTCCACCTGGCGCTGCGAACCGGCGACACCGATGCCATGCTCGCCCGCGTCCGCGCCGCCGGCATGAAGGTGACGATGGAACCCAAGGATGTCACCATCCAGACGACCAACGGTTTTGGACCCGTGCCCGTCCGCATCGCCTTTTTCCAGGGCCCGGGTGGCGAGATCATCGAACTCTTCCAGAACGAGCGGACCTGACTGCGTCCCTCCGCAGCGCAACGAGAGCTTCCGCCTTTCGGCAAGATGTCATCTATTAGTTGACATGTTGCCTGTCGGCGAAGCGGCGCCACGCCACACACCGGTCCGGCGGCCGCGATCAAACGGCGCCCCGGAGTTCCCGCAAGTAGCTCAAAAGCGCGGCCAGCGCGGCCTCGGCCACGATCTCCTGCATGGCCACGCGTGCCGCGCCGGGCCGCTCGACACGGCCGTGGCGCAGCAGTAGCGAGTTGTCGGCCCGCCGATGCGCCAGCGCCCAGTACGCCAGCGGGTGCGCCACTCCCGGCGCCGGTTCGGCATACCCGGTCGTCGCCAGCGCCAGATCGCTGCCGAAAAAAGCGCAGGCCCCGCGCGCCATCTGTTCGGCGACCTCGGGCGAGACGGCGTTGACCGGCTCGGCTCGCCCGCGCTCCACGCCCAAGTGCCGCACTTTCTGCGTCAGCGCATAGGCGGTGAGTCCGCCGAGAAAAAAGTCCGACGCGCCGGAAATCGCGCCGATCCGCGCCTGCAGCCGGCCGCAGGTGACGCTCTCGGCCACAGCCAGCGTCAGCCGGGGCGGCTGGAGCAGAAGATCCTTGAGCTCTTTCACGGTAAAAACTTGAGGGGACCCGTTACCCGGCGGAATCGGTACCTCACTCGATCTCGATCCCCACCGGGCAGTGGTCGCTGCCCATGATCCCGGGCGAGATCCAGGCGCGCTTCAGCCGCGGGCGCAGCGCCTCGGAGATGATGAAGTAATCGACGCGCCACCCGATGTTCCGGGCACGGCAGTTGGCCATCTGGCTCCACCAGGTATAGTGCCCCGGGCCTTGCTCGAATTCGCGGAACGTGTCGATGAACCCCGTCGCCAGCAGTCCGCTGAAGCTCTGTCGCTCCTCGTCGGTGAAGCCGGCGTTGCGCCGGTTCGTCCTGGGATTGGTCAGGTCGATCTCGGTATGGGCCACGTTGAGGTCGCCGCAGAACACCACCGGCTTTTTCTTCTCCAGCTTCTTGAGATACTTCAGGAACGCGGGATCCCATTCCTTGACCCGGTAGTCGAGCCGCGTCAGGCCGCGCTGCGAATTGGGGGTGTAGACGGTCACCAGCCACCAGTCGGGAAACTCGGCGGTGATCACGCGGCCTTCGGTGTCGTGCTCGGCCGCGCCGATCCCAAAGGTGACATGGAGCGGCGCCTGGCGGCAAAACATCGCCGTGCCGGCGTAGCCTTTTTTCTGCGCCGAATTCCACACCGGCTCGGCGCCTTTCGGCCACGCGACATGCTGCACGTCGCCCGGCTGGCATTTGGTTTCCTGCAGGCAAAAGACGTCGGCCTTCGCCGCTTCCATGGTTTCGAGCAGCCCCTTCTTCAGCACGGACCGCACGCCGTTGACGTTCCACGAGATGAGTTTCATGCGCCCCATACCCATCACCTTTCTGTGTCATGGTTTCAACCTTGGGATTGCCTTGAGACGGGAAATCCGTGTTTTGGGCCCGCACATGTCCGTCTTTCACCATCTGCCGCTCGGCCGCCGCATTCCCGACCGCCTGCACGCCGTGTCGGTCAGCCTGCCCACGATGCGCGACCTGATCGGCTACGAGGAGAAGGATCCCGCCACCGTCGGGCGGATCGCCTCGGGTTATCCGCGATTTGTGCTCCATCCGTGCCTGCGGCAGCTGACGCAGGACCTAACACGTCAGCATGCTCTCACCGGCCGGACCCTGTGGCTCACCACCTCGGCGCGCAGCGCGGCGGAACTGGCCGCCCATCTGGCCGGGACGCCACCGGGACGGGGCGCCCGCATCACCCTGTTTGCCGCTGATGACCTGCACGGGGCCGTCCACCCGGAAAACCCCGAGCTGTACACCGAGGCCAAGGCCTTTCTGCAGAACACCGGCATGTTCCTGGGTTCACGCGAAGCCGAGGATACCCTGGTGCGGCGGGGCGGGCTGCCAGCCGCCGAGCCGGAGACATTGTTTGCCGGCGATGCGCTTGCTGAGACCAGGCGCGTGCTGCGCCGGGCCCTGCCCGCGGCGGGCGACGCCGACCTGCTCCCGGCCTGCAGCGGCATGAACGCGATTTATGCCGCCTTCCGGGCGGTGAGCGAGCTGCAGGCCGCCCGCGGCCGCACGATCTGGGTGCAGCTCGGCTGGCTGTACCGCGACACCATCTCCATCCTCACGACGTTTGTGCCCGACCCGGCCCGCGACTACGTCCACCTGCCGGACGTGTTTGACCAGGCGGCACTCGAAAAACTATTCGCGGAAAAAGGCAGCCGAATCGCCGGCATCTTCGCCGAGGCTCCGACGAATCCGTTGATCCAGACGCCCGACGTGCCTGCGCTCGCCGCCCTCGCCCGCCGTCACGGCGCGAAGCTCATCCTCGATCCCAGCATCGCCTCCCTCTTCTGTGTCGACGTGCTGGCCCACGCCGACGTGGTGGTCAACAGCCTCACGAAGTTTGCCGCCTGCGAAGGCGATGTCATGGCCGGCCTGGTGGCGGTGAATCCCGCCGCGCCCGACGCCGGCGCGCTCCGCCGGAGCATCGCCCGGAAACTGGAGCCAGTCTATCCGCGGGACCTGGCCCGGCTGGCAGCCGAAATCGGAGGCTACGAGACGTTCATGGCACAGCTCAACGTTGCCACTCCCAGGATTGCCGCCTTTCTTGAAGCACACCCCAGGGTGAAGAAAGTTTACTGGCCGCTTTCCTCCGAGTCGCAGGCCAACTACCTGCGGATCGCCCGCACGCCCGGGGCCGTGGGCGGCATGCTCAGTTTCACGCTGAAGACGCCGCTGGCGCCGTTCTACGATGCGGTGCGCCTGCCGAAGGGCCCCAGCTTCGGCATGAAAAACTCGCTGATCTCGCCCTTCATCTACATCGCGCATTACGACCTCGTGAAAACCGCCGCCGGCCGAGCCGAACTGGCCGCGAGCGGCATCGAACCCGACCTGCTGCGCCTTTCGGTCGGGGCCGAGCCGGTCGAGGACCTCATCGCCGCCCTGGCCGAGGCGCTGGGGTGAGGTTTTGCGATTCCGAGTTTTGCGGCAGAGGTCGCGGGCGGCGCCACACGCCCAGGATCGCGCCCTGCAACGTGAACCGCACGACTTCGGGACGCACGTTGATGGCCAGCTGGCACGCCGGGCGGCGGTTTCCAACGCGGTGGAACCCTATCCGATCACCTGCAGCAGTCGGGTAACACCCCATACCGGCCGCGCGGACCCGGGTGTAACCTCGACCTGGGCGAAATCATAAATCCGTGGTTCCGCCTCCGTTCCAAAGAAGATACGGCCGGTCCGTCGAAAAGGCCAACCGCGTCCCCTGCTAGGAACAAAACATCAGTCTTATAAACCTTCAGCCCAACCAGAAAGTTACATGAAATTACACAAACTCGTCGCTTTTTCCATTATCGCGACTTCCTCGATCTCCTTGTTTGCTGTTTCAGAAACCGATCGCAAAATCGAGGACGCCGCCAGAGCGTCCTATAACTACCGCACCGTCCTTGAGGACCACGTGACCGTGAAGACGAACGATGGCGTCGTCACCCTCACCGGCACCGTGGGAGACAAAGACCTCAAAGCCCTCGCCGAGGACACCGTGAGCAATCTCCCGGGCGTCGTCCGGGTGGACAACCAGATCGCCCTGGATCCGGCATTGGCCGAGCACTCCGACGGATGGATCGCCATCAAGCTCCGCACCCAGTTGCTCGTGCGCTCCAATGTCAGTGCGGCCACGACCACGGTCCGGGTTAAGGACGGCGTCGTCACCCTCACCGGTACGGCCGACAACCTGGCGCAAAAGGACCTCACCGGACAATACGCCAAGGAGATTGAGTGGGTAAAGTCAGTGAAGAACGACATCATCGTGAACGCCTCTCCCGCCGTGGCCCAGACCGTGGGCGAGAAAATTGATGATGCCTCGATCACCACGCAGGTGAAATACGCGCTGCTCTCCCATCGCTCGACCAGCGCGCTCAAGACCAAGATCACCACTACCGACGGCGTTGTCGCCGTGACGGGCGAAGCCGCCAATGATGCGGAAAAAACCCTCGTCGGCAAACTCGCCGAGAGCATTCGCGGCGTCAAATCCGTGACCAATGACATGACGGTGAAAATCTGAAATCCACGGCTCCCTCTTCTCTCCGCCCGACTTCCTCGGGCTGGGGAGAAATGAGCCCGGACCTTCCTCTGTGCCATGAATGCGCGCTATCGGTGAGCGAAGTCTTCAAGCCGCATTGACCAATCCCGACCATTTCCCGTCCCGCGGCCGTGCACCGTGCATCGTCGTCCGGGCGGACACGCAAAAGGTACCATGAACAAAGCCATCTCACTCGCCCTCCTCGTCGGGGGCATCGTGCTGATTATCTATGGAATCAGCGCCTCGGACTCCATCAGCTCGGCCTTCTCCCGTTTTTTCACCGGCTCACCCACCGACAGGACCATGTGGCTGTTGATCGGCGGCATCGTCGCGGCCGTGGTGGGCCTGTTCGGTCTGCTCCGCGGGTCAAAGTCGTCTCAATCCTAACCACCCGTTTTCATATGCTCAACTACGCCATCACCTTCCTCATCATCGCCCTTATTGCGGCCGTGCTTGGCTTCGGAGTCATCGCCGGCACGGCGGCCTGGATCGCCAAGGTCCTTTTCGCCGTCTTCCTCGTGCTCTTTTTGGTTTCATGGCTTCGCCCCAGGAAAACCTGATCCCGCTGATCAGCGCGGGCAGGAAAACTCCCCATCGACATTTTCCCACAACCGGCAGCTAATGGCGCCAGACGGGTGCGCACGCATCGCGACCCGGCCCACCCCATGAACAGCGGCGCAATCCGACCCTCGCGGCAGCACGTGCGGCAACTCAGGGCAACGCTGCGCCGGCGCACTGCCGCCCTGGTCGTGACCACCCGGTGGTTGAAGCGTGAAACCATCCGGCGCAAGGCCGGCGAGGCAAAACTCCGGCAGAGCACGCGAAACTACAGCCTCCTCCTCGCCCAATCGCGATGCATGCAGGAGGAACTGCGGCGACTGGCGCATCAGATTCTGTCGACCCAGGAGGAGGAACGGAAGAAGATCAGCCGCGAACTTCACGACGAGATCGCCCAGACCCTGGCCGGCATCAATGTCCAGCTCGCTGCCTTGAGCTTGGAAGCGGCCGTCAGCGCCCGGCGGCTGAAAGCGAAAATTGCCAGTACGCAACGGCAGGTGGGAAGATCGATCGAGGCCATCCATCGCTTTGCGCGCGAACTTCGCCCGGCCCTGCTTGATGATCTCGGGCTCATCCCGGCGCTCCGGTCTTACATGAAGAAATTCGCGGCGCGGACCGGTTTGCACATCCGTTTCACCGCCTTTACCGGCGTGGAGTCCCTGAACAACGCCAAGCGGACGGTGCTCTATCGTATCGCGCAGGAAGCCCTCACCAATGTCGTCCGCCATGCACAGGCCAGCCTGGTGCAGGTGAGCATCCGGAAAATTCCCGATGCCATCCGTATGGAGGTCGCGGACGACGGCCGGTCCTTTCAGGTGCAACGCGTCCTGTCCTCCCGGACCAACAAGCGCCTGGGGTTGCTCGGCATGCGGGAACGCGTGGAGATGGTAGGCGGCAGTTTTGCCATCGAATCCGCGCCCGGTCGCGGCACCACGATCCGCGCCCAGATACCGTTCAAGCGTGCCGTCCTGGCATCATCCTCATGAAGCCCATCACCATCCTCCTGGCTGACGACCACACGGTCGTGCGCGAGGGCTTACGGGCGCTCCTGATGGCCGAGACTGACCTCGCGGTGGTTGGCGAAGCGCAGAACGGACGCCTGGCGGTGGAACTGGCCAAAAAACTCCATCCAACCGTGGTCGTGATGGATCTCGCCATGCCGCAGCTCAACGGTCTCGAGGCCACCCGGCAGATCCTCCTGGCCGTCCCCACCACCAAGGTACTCATCCTTTCCGCGCATAACGACGACGAGTATGTCGAGCGCGTGATTGCCGCGGGCGCGGCCGGCTACCTGTTGAAACAAAGTTCAGCCCAGATTTTGGCCCAAGCGATCAGGGCGGTCGAACAGGGGCATCCCGTTTTCAGCCCCGTCATCGCCAGACGCCTCGGCAGCGAGAGCGGGAAGCTGCGCGTTCCCGGGAATGCGCCCAGGAGACGCCGAAGTCTTCTGACTTCGCGCGAGGAGGAGGTGCTGCAGCTTGTGGCGGAAGGCGCGCCCAACAAACAGGCTGCGGCCGAGCTCGGCATCAGCATCAAAACCGTCGAAAAACACCGCCAGCAGCTGATGGACAAGCTCGACATCCACGACACGGCGGGGCTTACCCGCTATGCCATCGCGAATGGAGTCATCGAAAGCAGCGTCCAGGTGACGATTATTTAGCTGCGCTCGATTCATCGCGCCCTCGCCGGGGTGTGGACCGAGGGTTTGTAGCGGGCTGGGGTCATAAAGAACCCGACCCAGTCCGTGGACTCCGAACCCGATTTTGTGTTTAGCGTCAGACGCGCGAGAATCGCGCCTAAAGCGTGAAAAGTGCGATTTCATGACTCAAGGTGATGGTTAGCAGGCGGACCGGCCTTTCCGGGCGAAGGGCGATCATGCCCCCGCAGGCGTCGGGGTGCCATGGGGTGTTGCCTTACCCCGCCCTTCTTGAGCATGGGACTGCGGTGTGGCAGGTCTGGCTTCCATGAATGTTTAGGGATCCGGCCCGGGAACAACGCCCCACCCGTGCCTGGCAAGGCCGCTTGCGCTTGCCGCGCAGGCGCGGCACCCACCTACTGATTCCCAGGTTATGGACTTGTCTCACAAGCATCCGCCCGATGCTGGCTGGCTCCAGCAGGCCAATGCCCGTGTACGCACATGGTGGCTGGCCAAGTTTCTCGGCACGACCCTCGGCATGACTGTCTTCTTCATCGTCTATTTCCAACTGCTCCGGCATCCACTTTATCCGCCCACCACCGTGCCGCTCACCGCGGTTGACCGGCTGATCGGTTTTCGGCCCGAAGCCCTGCCCCTCTATCTGTCGTTGTGGTTGTATGTGTCACTGGCGCCCGCGCTGTTGATCGATCGCCGTGAGCTTGTGTCCTACGGTCTGGCCGCCATCGGGTTGAGTGTCATCGGCCTGGGAATATTTCTCTTTTGGCCGACGACCGTGCCACGGCCCGACGTTGACTGGTCGCAGCATCCCGCCTTTGCCTTTCTCAAGTCGGTCGATGCCTCGGGCAACGCCT
>JBAZMN010000017.1:0-11486 GCA_041649735.1 Opitutaceae bacterium
TTCGAGCAATTGTTCAACCAGGCGTGGAGCAGCGCACTGGCGGTCCACACGCTGGCCCGGCGGGCAAGCGGGACGGCCCTGCCGACACATTGGGACCTGAAACGCCCGCCGGCCGAATATCCGCTGCTGAACCCAGGCAAATCGGCGGGCTTGGCCGACTATTACTCCGACTGGATCACCCATCCGACCTATGACGACTATTGGAAACAGTGGTCGATCGAGGAGCATTACGACCAGATCACGGTG
The DNA here is from genome assembly GCA_041649735.1 of Opitutaceae bacterium. Taxonomy (GTDB): domain Bacteria; phylum Verrucomicrobiota; class Verrucomicrobiia; order Opitutales; family Opitutaceae; genus Fen-1467. Next base: position 247 of record JBAZMN010000017.1, read on the forward strand.
CCGGCATTTCATCTCGCGGCCTGGTACGACATCTTCCAGGACGGCTCCATCCGGAATTATGAGGGGATCAAGCAGCACGGTGGCAGCGCGGCGGCCCGGCAGGGGCAGCGCCTCGTGATCATCCCCGGCGGGCATGCGGGCGTGGGGCCCAAACTGGGCGAGGTCGATTTCGGCAAGGATTCGGTGCTGGACTCGTGGGAATTGGGCCTGCGCTGGTATGACTACCTGTTGAAGGGCCTCGACAACGGGATGGGCCGGGAGAAGCCCGTGAGGATCTTCATCATGGGGAAGAACATCTGGCGGGACGAGGACGACTGGCCGCTGGCGCGCGCGAAATCCACCCAATACTACCTGCATTCGCAGGGGAAAGCCAACACGCTCAGCGGCGATGGCATGCTGAGCACGGTGCTGCCCGCCGCGGAGCCGATGGACCAGTACGTCTATGATCCGAATGATGCGACCCCGACGCATGGAGGGGCCCTCATCGGCGCTCCTCCGGGCCCTCTCGACCAGCGCATGGTGGAAGCCCGATCGGATGTCCTGGTTTTCACCACGCCCGCGTTGCAACAGGACTTGGAGGTGACCGGCCCGGTGAGGCTGGAGCTTTATGTCAGTTCCTCGGCCGTCGACACGGACTTCACGGGCAAGCTGGTCGATGTGTGGCCGAACGGATTTGCCCAGAACCTGACGGATGGGATTCTGCGCGTGCGCCATCGGAATTCGCTGGAGAAGACCGAGCTGATGAATCCCGGCCAGGTCTACAAGCTCACGATCGACCTGTGGTCGACTTCGAACGTCTTCCTGGCAGGCCACAAGCTGCGGCTGGAGGTAGCGAGCAGCAACTTTCCCCGCTTTGACCGCAATCCCAACACTGGCGGCAGCCCGGAGAACGCCGCCGCACACATCCCGGCCACCAATGTCATCTATCATGACCACGATCACCCCTCGGCCCTGATCGTGCCGGTTGTGCCCTGAAACCCCGAGAAACAGTCCTGAGATGCACGCCGATGGCAGAATGTTTTTCCGTACAAGAGTGATCGATCAAGCAATGGACTCTTCCCTTTCATCATGATCCGGCACATTAAGCTCGATTGGAAAGTGGGGCACGCTTCCTCGGCTGGAGTCAGCCCCGAACGATGGGTGCCGGCCGTGGTTCCCGGGGCCGTGCAGCTCGACTGGGCACGAGCGGAAGGGTGGCCACCCTATTGGTACGGGAGTAATTGCGCATCCTACCGATGGATGGAGGACGTTTATTGGACTTATCGGGCGCAGATCCGCGGCGCTGCCTACAGCGGTGACGAAAGGCTTTTGTTCGTGTGCGGCGGCGTCGATTACCGTTTTGCCGTCATTTGGGAGGGCCAGATCATCCATGAGCAGGAAGGCATGTTCACCCCTTTTGAAATCGATCTCACGGATCGAGCCCGGAAAGGGGGGCTCTTGGAGCTGCGTCTCGACCCCGCACCCAAGGCACCGTCCGACAGGGAAGACCAAAGCCAGGCCCGGTTGAGTGTGAAGCCCGCGGTTGCCTATGGATGGGATTGGCACCCGCGCCTGATCCCGCTCGGCATCTGGCAGGACACCTACCTGGAGGTTAGGCCGCCGGCGCATTTCCTGGATTGTGAGATCACTTATTCCCTGGACTCAACGCTGCGAACGGCGGACCTGGAAGCAGCTGTGGCCGCTTCGCCCGGGGCCGACGGCCTGGAGTGGCACTGGACGCTGGCGGCTCCCTCCGGCGCCGTGATCATCCAAGGCCGGGGCAGGTTGGCCAGTGGGGCCGGAAAGGACTCGGCCAAACTGGAAAATCCGGAACTTTGGTGGCCGCACGACCACGGGCCGCAGCCGCTTTATGTGGCGACGTTCGAGCTTCTTAATCCGTCCGGACAGACGCTGGAACGAAGGAGTGAACGCGTGGGGTTCCGCCGTGTGAAGCTGGTGATGCACGAGGGGGGCTGGGAGGGCCCGCCAGGCTTTCCCAAGTCGCGCAACCATCCGCCGATCACGCTGGAGATCAACGGCCGGGCGATTTTCGCAAAAGGGACCAATTGGGTGCCTCCGGAAATTTTCCCAGGCACGATCACTACGGAGACCTATCGTCCGTTGCTCAAACTTGCCCGGGATGCCCATCTCAACCTCCTCCGATCGTGGGGCGGGGGAATCGTCAATAAAGTGGGTTTCTTTAACCTCTGTGACGAGCTCGGCCTGCTGGTCTGGCAGGAGTTCCCCTTGGCTTGCAACCTTTACGAAGACGATCCGGCCTATCTGCGCACGCTGAATCAGGAATCCCGCTCCATCATCGGGCAGGTCCGGCGGCATCCGTGTCTCGCGATGTGGTGCGGTGGCAATGAGCTCTTCAATTCATGGTCACGCATGACGGACCAGTCCCTCGCGCTGAGGCTGTTGAACCGCAACTGCCTCGAGATGAATCCCTCCACCCCATTTATTGCCACATCACCCATGGAAGGCATGGGGCATGGCGACTACCGATTTCGCAGCCAGCAGGGGCAGGAAGTCCATCAGATCTTCGCGCAGTCCAGTCATACCGCCTGCCCGGAGTTTGGGTGTCCGGGCCCCTCCTCGGTGGAGTACCTCAAGCGTTTCATCCCCGAATCCGAATTATGGCCACCCCGGCCGGGGACGTCTTGGCAGATCCACCATGGGCTGGGGGCGTGGCCCCCGGATCCTACGACGTGGCTTTGTCGCGACGACTTGCGTCATTATTTTGGCGAACCGGCGGACTTGGAGGCGCTCGTTGCCCAGGGACAATGGCTCCAGACGGAGGGCTACAAGGTGATTTATGAGGAGGTGCGCCGGCATAAGCCCGTTTGTTCGATGGCGCTGAACTGGTGTTACAACGAACCTTGGCCATCCGCGGCCAACAACAGCGTCGTCAACTGGCCGGCCGAGCCCAAGCCGGCCTACCATGCGGTGGCGGCGTCCTGTCGGCCCGTCATGGCCAGCGCCCGCATTCCGAAGTTCTCCTGGATGGAGGGAGAGGAGTTCGAGGCTGAAATATGGCTCCTGAATGATTCACCCGAGACGATTCCGGCGGGCCGCATCGTCGCGATCATTGTCGTGGGCGACCTGAAAACGGACGTTGGGGAATGGGAGCATCCGACCGCCAGTCCAAACCACCATGTGCGCGGTCCGGTCCTGCGCTGGCGCCTCCCTCATCCCCAAGGTTCCGATCGCTTTATCCTGCGCTTGGTTGTGGACGGAAATCCGGGAAGAAACTCCGCCTATACGATGCCTCTGAAGCCGGTGGGCGGATAGCCTGCAGCCTACTTCTGCCCTTTACACCTTGCCGGCCGCCGTTAAAGCAGGCTCAGTCTATCGGAGCTGGGGCCTGTGAAAGATGAAACAATTGATCCCGGCGCACGTCACAAAAACATTCCCCGGTTGTCAGATCTTTTTGTCCATTTTAAATCGATGAGAACCAGCATGCAGCGCATCCAGGCCGGCGGCAACGCGGGGCTTCATTATTGTTGGTCCAGTCTCCTGTTTCTTTTTGTCGCGACTCTTCTGCCGGCGCCGGTCCTTGGTCAGACCACCTACACGCCCTATGCCTTTACCACGTTGGCGGGGCGGGCGAGCATCGGCAGTGACGATGGCGCTGCGGCGAGCGCCCGCTTCAATCTGGTCACGGCCGTCGCCGTGGACAGCCAGGGCAACACCTATGTGGCCGATACGGACAACAGCACCATCCGCAAGATCACCCCCAATGGAATCGTCAGCACGTTAGCCGGTTCTCCCGGCAACACTGGCAGCACCGATGGAACCGGCAGTCAGGCGAGGTTCTTTTTTCCCGCCGGCGTGACGGTGGATGCCTCGGGCAATGTTTATGCAGCCGACACCGGCAACAACACGGTTCGCAAGATTACGCCGGCGGGCGTGGTCACGACCCTGGCCGGCACGGCCGGCAGCAGCGGTTTTGCCGACGGAACCGGTGCGAACGCCCGTTTTGACCTGCCCACTGGTCTGACCATCGACGACACCAACAACATCTATGTAGCCGACACCGGCAACAATCTCATCCGCAGGATTACACCCGCCGGTGTGGTCACGACGTATGCCAGCGCCGGCACCCTGCAGAACCGGGGCAGTGTGGATGGGACCGGAAGCGGGGCGAATTTCAATAGTCCGCACAGCACGGCGGTGGACAGCGCCGGCAATGTTTATGTAGCCGAAATCGGCAACCACACCATCCGCAAGATCACGCCGGCAGGTGTGGTCACAACCCTGGCGGGCACGGCCGGCACCGCCGGCAGTGCGGATGGCACGGGTGCAGCGGCTTTATTTCGCGGTCCCGCCGGTGTGGCGGTGGACAGCGCCGGCAATGTCTACGTGGCTGACACCAACAACCACACCATCCGCAAGATCACGCCGGCGGGTGTGGTCACAACCCTGGCGGGCACGGCCGGCACCACCGGCAGTGCGGATGGCACCGGCGCGGCGGCTTCGTTTCTCGGTCCCGCGGGCCTGGCGGTGGACAGCGCCGGCAATCTTTATGTGTCCGATAACGGCAACCATACGATCCGCAAGATCACGCCGGCAGGTGTGGTCACAACCCTGGCGGGCACGGCCGGCACCGCCGGCAGTACGGATGGCACCGGCAGCGCCGCGCTTTTTGCCAGTCCCGTGGGGATTGGCGTCGACGGTTCGGGCAATGTCTATGTAGCAGATTCCAGCAGTTATGTGATCCGCAAGATCACGCCGGCTGGTGTCGTCACAACTTTCGCCGGCTATCCGAATTTTCCCGGCTCTGTGGATGGCACGGGTACGGGTGCGCAGTTCAGGGCCCCGGTCGGACTGGCGGTGGATGGGGCCGGCAATGTCTATGTGGCGGACACCAGCGGCGAGACCGTTCGGAAGATCACTTCAGCGGGTGTTGTCACCACGCTGGCGGGTTTCGCGGGCTTGCGCGGCACGACGGATGCCATCGGCAACGCTGCCCGTTTCAGTTCTCCGACGGGCGTATCCGTCGACAGTTCGGGCAATCTTTATGTGGCGGACTTTACCAACAACCTGATTCGAAAAGTCGCGCCCGATGGCACCGTCAGCACGCTGGCGGGTTCACGCGGGAATGCAGGTTATATCAACGGGGCGAGCAGTGCCGCGCGGTTCAACTCGCCCGGCGGGCTGACCATTGACCATCTGGGCACGATGTATGTGGCGGACACCGGCAACAATACCATCAGGGAAATCAACTCGAGCGGGGTTGTGACCACCTTTGGCGGTTCGGCCGTGGATACCAGCACTCCCTACCGGGACGGGCTGACCAACATCGCGCGATTCAGCCAGCCCGGCGGGGTGGCGGCAGATGATGCCGGTAACCTTTATGTGACGGATACGGCCAACAGCGTCATCCGCAAGATCACTCCCGACGGGGTGGTGAGCACGCTGGCGGGAACGGCCGGAACGTTCAATATGATCGACGGGAACGGCACTTCCGCGGCATTCAACCAGCCGGTGGGAATCTCCGTGGACAGCACCGGCACGATTTATGTGGCTGATACCCAAAACGCCGCCATCCGCAAAATCACTGCGGACGGAACTGTGACCACCTTTGCCGGCGCCGGACAGGCGGGTAGCAGAGGCACCACAGACGGAAATGGGAGCGTCGCGCGGTTTAACGAACCTTCCGGGATGGCGGTGGATCAGGCGGGGAATATCTATGTCGCCGATACCTTTAACAACATGATCCGGAAGGTTGCTCCGGATGGCACCGTCACCACCCACAGCAGCAATGCCGGTGCAGGCATCACAGCGCCCTACAAGCATCCCACCGGCGTCGCGGTCGATGGTTCTGGCAACATCTATGTCGCCAATACTAACGACGCCACGATCGTAAAAATCACCACGGACGGGACGGTCAGTACGCTGGCGGGGACGTCAGCGGCCACGGGGAACACGGACGGGACCGGTGCAATCGCCCGGTTTTCCCTGCCCGAGTCCATTGCCGTGGACAATTCCGGTAACCTCTACGTGGCCGACGCCAGCAACCACACCATTCGCAAGGTCACCACGGTCAGTGGGGTGGTGACGACGCTGGCGGGGACGGCGGGAACGGCGGGCAGTACCGATGGTACCGGCTCAGCAGCGTTGTTTAATAATCCCTACGGCATCGCAGTGGACGGCACCGGCAATGTTTACGTAACCGACACCAACAACCATACGATCCGCAAGATCACACCAGCGGGCGTGGTCACGACTCTGGCGGGCACGGCCGGCGCCAGCGGCAGTACGGATGGCACCGGCTCAGCGGCGTTGTTTCGCGGTCCTACTGCCTTGACGGTGGACAGCGCCGGCAACGTCTATGTGGCGGATACCGGCAATCAAGTTATTCGCAAGGTCACTTCCGCCGGCGTGGTGACGACCCTGGCCGGGATTCCGGGAGTCAGCGGGAACACGGATGGTTCGGGCAGCGAAGTGCTGTTTCATTCGCCGGCGGGCATTGCGGTGGATGCGGCCGGCAATATCTATGTGTCAGACTCTCTCAATAATACGATTCGCAAGGGCCTGCCGGCATCAAGCGGCGGCAGTGGCGGATCGGGTGGCAGCGGCTCAGGTGGCGGCGCTGGTTCAGGTGGCAGCGGCGCCGGCGGTGGCACCAGCGGATCGAGTGGCGCCGGCAATTCGGTGATCGACAATGCAGGCACCACCGGAGGGAGATCATTATTCCTCTATCCCACCGATGTCGGGCTGGACAGTGCGGGCAACGCTTATGTGACGGACGCGTCCTATAACACAGTCCAGAAAATCACTCCTGCGGGCAAGATCAGCACGTTGGCGGGCACCGCGGGTGTTGCCGGCATGCATGATGGCTTGGGCGGTGGGGTCTTTTTCAATCAGCCGGGCGGTAATGTGGTGGACGGTGCGGGCAACATCTATGTGGCCGACACCGGCAATGCCATGATCCGCAAAATTGCTCCGGATGGCACCGTGACCACTTTTGCCGGTTCGGCCACCAACCGGGGTAATCAGGACGGCAGCGGCACGAGTGCCTCGTTTTCTTCCCCCAATGGCATCGCGGTGGATGGTGCGGGCAACGTCTATGTGGCGGACTCCTTCAATGAGACCATTCGCAAAATCACCCCGGCAGGCGTGGTGAGCACGCTGGCCGGGGCGGCTGCGAGCCGGGGCGACGCGGATGGCACGGGTGGCTCTGCCCGATTCAATTATCCCGCCGGGGTGGCGGTGGATGGCGCCGGCAATGTTTATGTGGCCGATGCCTACAACGACACCATCCGCAAAATCACCCCGGGCGGGGTGGTGACGACCCTGGCCGGATCGGCGGGAATCAGTGGCAGCAACGACGGCACGGGGATCTACGCGCTGTTCAACCAACCGATCGGACTGACCGCGGACGGTGCCGGCAATGTTTATGTGGCGGACACCGGCAATGCCACGATCCGCAAGGTCATGCCGGATGGCACCGTGACCACGGTGGCGGGCATGGCCGGGATTGCCGGCATGAGAGACGGCGCCGGCAGCAGTGCGCTGTTCAACCAGCCGCGCGGCATTGCCCTGGATAGCACGGGCAAACTTTATGTGGCGGACACCGGCAACGCCGCGATCCGCAAGATCGCGTTGGACGGCACGGTCTCCACCGTGGCCGCGACACCGGCAGGCACCGTGGCTCCCGCCATCGTCACCCAGCCAACGGGCGGAACGGCGGTCGTCGGCTCCTCCGGCAGTTTCGGTGTCGTTGCCACCGGCTCGCCTGCGCCAACCTACCAGTGGCGCAAGGACGGAGCTGACATTGCCGGGGCGACCAGCGACACCTATACGATCACCAAGGTCGCGATGAGCGACGCCGGCACCTACACGGTCGTGGTCACCAATTCCGCTGGCAGTGTCACGAGCAACGGCGCCATCCTCACAGTCATTTCGACGACGGGCGGCGCCGCCTCCGGCAGCGGCGGGGGCTCGATGGAGGCATGGTTTGCCGGTATGCTGGCCCTGCTGGGAGCGGCACGGTGGATGACGCGAAAAAGCTAGGTGGCCGCGTGGTTCGAGCGTGGGCCACGCTGCTAGTCGCCATGGCGGCCGGTCTGGCCTTTGTCTGGCCGGGCCTGGCCAGGCTGCTGATCTACGAACGTGCCGGCCTGCTGGCGGGACAGGCATGGCGATTGTGGACCGGTCATCTGGTGCATTTCAATGTCCGGCATCTGCTGCTGGATTTGGCGGTCTTCCTGCCGGCGGGAGTATGGCTCGAACTCCTCACCCCCCGGCTGGCGCGCGGATTCTACCTGCTGACACCACCGGCGGTGTCGGTGGTGTTGCTTTTGTTCGATTCCACCCTGACCCGGTATGCCGGACTGTCCGGGCTCGCCACGGGGGTGCTGGTGCTGCTGGCTTTGGTGCAACTGCGGCGAAAGATGGACGAACCGTACTGGTTCTGGCTGGGAGTCTTGCTGCTGGTCGCGGGGAAAACGGCGGTGGAAACGATGGCCCCCGGTGCGTTGTTTGTGCGCTTTGACCCGGGCGTGCGGGCTGTTCCGCTGGCGCATGTGGGCGGCATTGTCTGCGCCCTGGTTGCGTTTCTGACGCTTGCGCGAAGGACGGGACCGTCCTCCGGTTGAAGCGTCTTCCGGCCGCCGCGGCCGCTCCTATTTCAACACGGCTGCGATGCGCTCGAGTGCCGTCACGACATTTTCCCGGCTGTTGAAGGCGCTGATGCGCACATGACCTTCACCGCACCGGCCAAAACCGGCGCCTGGCGTGCAAACCACGCCAGCCTGCGCCAGGAGTTGGTCGAAGAATGCCCATGAATCGCGGCCGACGTTGGCCCAGATATAGGGAGCGTTGTCGCCGCCGACGCAGGGGAAGCCCAGCCGGGTCAGCGCCTCGCGGATGAGCTTGGCGTTGCCAAGATAAAAGTCGGCCAGGGCCTGCGTCTGCTTTTTGCCGGCGTCGGTGTAGATGGCGGCGGCCGCGCGCTGCACGGGATAGGAGACGCCGTTGAACTTGGTCGACTGGCGGCGATACCAGAGGCCGTGCAGCGGATGGGCGCTGCCGGCCGCGTCGTAGGCCACGAGTGTCCGGGGCACGACGGTGTAGGCACAGCGGGTGCCGGTGAAACCGGCCGTCTTGGAGAAACTGCGCAGCTCAATGGCCACATCGCGCGCGCCGGCGATCTCGTAGATCGAGTGTGGAAGCTGTGGGTCGCGGATAAAGGTCTCATAGGCCGAGTCGAAAAGGATGATGGCGCGGTGGCGCCGGGCATACTCGACCCAGGCGGCGAGCTGCGCCCGCGTGGCAACGGCGCCCGTGGGATTGTTGGGAAAGCAAAGGTAGATCAGATCCGCCGGTTGCGACGGCGGCTCGGGCACGTAGCGGTTGGCCGGCGTGGAATCGAGGTAGACGATGCCGTCATAGCGGCCGTCGCGATTGGGCCCGGTGCGGCCGGCCATCACGTTGGTGTCGAGATAGACGGGATAAACCGGATCGGGAATGGCGACCCGGATGTCGGGGGCAAAAAGCTCCTGGATGTTGGCGCAGTCGCATTTCGCACCGTCGGAGACGAAGATTTCATCGGACTCGATCGGACATCCGCGCGCCTGGTAGTCGTGCTGCGCGATGGCTTCGCGCAGGAACGCATAGCCTTGGTCGGGACCATAGCCCTTGAAAGTCTCACGCTGGGCCATCTCATCGCTGGCGGCATGGAGGGCGGCGATGCACACGGGCGGCAGCGGCTCGGTGACGTCGCCGATGCCGAGGCGGATGATGGACCGGCCGGGGTGGGCCTGCTGGAACGCGGCGACCCGGCGGGCGATGTCGGCGAACAGGTATGACGCCTTGAGCTTGGTATAGTGTTCGTTGATGCGAATCATGGGACTGAGGCGGAGCGTGGTACGAGACTCAGGGCCGACTCCGGCGGTCCCGAGCAAAGGACTTGATTAAAGTTGCCCGCACCGGGATAGTTCAAGCCCGGTCTTTCCCGCGCGTCCGGCGCGGGCGGGCACGGAGTCCATGGCCATGCAAGTGATCGCATCTGTCTTCGACATGCAGTCCACCGCGGTGAACCTGCGGTCCAAGGGCCGATTGATCGGCCTCGTGCCGACGATGGGCGCCCTCCACGAGGGACACCTCAGCCTCATCCGGCTGGCCAAGGAGCGTGCGGACACGGTGGTCGTGTCGATCTTCGTCAACCCCACGCAATTCGGTCCCAGCGAAGACTATGCGAAATATCCGCGCGAACTGCCGCATGATCTTGAACTATGTGAAAAAGCGGGCGCCGACATCGTCTTCGCTCCCACGGTCGAGGAGATTTACCCCCGGGGCTATTCGACCTACGTCACCGAGGAATTGATCTCCAAACCGCTTTGCGGCGTCTCCCGGCCGGCCCATTTCCGGGGTGTCACCACGATTGTCGCCAAGCTTTTCAACATCGTGCGGCCCGATCTTGCCGTTTTTGGGCAGAAGGACGCGCAACAGGTGGCGGTGATCAAGAAGATGGTCAACGACCTTCACTTCTGCATCGATCTTGTGACCGCCCCGACCGTGCGCGAACCCGACGGCCTCGCGCTGAGCTCGCGCAACCGCTATCTCACCACGAGCGAGCGCGAGGATGCCCTCGTCATCTCCCAGGCGTTGAAGCGCGCCAAGGAGATGGTCGACAGCGGCGTGCGCAGCGCAGACCGTCTGATCGCCGAGGCCACGCACCTCATGGCCACGCGGCGCCGGGTCCGGGTCATCTACGCGTCGGTCGTGGACCGCTGCACGATGGAGGCGATTCGCGAGGTGCTGCCCGGCAAGGCAATGATGGCCATTGCCGCCTGGGTCGACGAGGTGCGTCTGATCGACAATATGCTGCTCTAGGGCGGGGATCCCGGGGGAGGAGCCGAGGGGATGGTTTGATCCTGCGATGATTCCGGCTCCTGTATCCTGGTTTCTGTCAGCTTTCATCCATGCCTTATAATTTTGACGTCCTTGTTGTCGGGAGCGGCATCGCTGGTCTGAGCTTTGCGTTGAAAACGGCCGCGCATGGCCACCGCGTCGCCATCCTGACCAAGAAAACCAGTGCCGAGTCGAATACCAACCGGGCGCAGGGCGGTATTGCCGTGGTGATGTCGAACACCGATGACTTCGAGAGCCATGTGCGAGACACCCTGGTGGCCGGTGATGGACTGTGCAACGAGCGGGTGGTCCGGGAGATTGTGCGCGAGGGGCCGGCCCGCGTGCAGGAGCTGGTCGATCTCGGTCTCCGATTCTCGCGCGACAAAAAAGGCAACTAC